>CAIZMQ010000182.1 GCA_903934135.1 uncultured Verrucomicrobiota bacterium | reverse complement strand
TGGAGGGTCGAACGTTTCTGACTTTGTTGGGATTTTTGGTAGTGAAAGAGGTGCAAATTTTCCAATGTGGATTGGAGGGGAAGGATCGACCTGAGGCACCTTCTGAGTGCTTACAGTGCGGGGGAAAGTGTCGGTTCCACCGGCACGGGGGCTACGAGCGCTATGGTGGGGTGAGCGGCGAGGAGAGGGTGAAGGTGATGCGCTTTCTGTGCCCTCGGTGCGGCCGGACGTGGAGTGTGATCCCATCTGGGAGGCTGCCTTACTGGAGCCTTGGGGTGGCGCAGTTGGAGCGGCACTTGAATGAGGAAAGCGAACTGGCGGGCGAGGGCGCGAGGCCCCCGCCCGCCCCCGAGATTGAGCGAGGATGCATCCGGCGGGCACACAAAAGACTGTCGGAACGCACGAACTTTCTCTGCGGGTTGTTGGGACAACAGATGCCGTGGTTGGAGAACAACGACCTCGGTTGCTTTTGGCGGGCCTTGCGCAAGCTCGGCTCGCTGGAGGAGATCTTGGTACGGCTGGCTCGGGATTTCAAGACCTCGCTTTTGGGGTGTTATCGCAGTTTTCGACCGCATTGGCAGCGGGCGCCGGACTCGGGTTGAGGCGACTCCGGTTGGGCATCGGCGTCCCACACAACCGTTAGGTTGGAAGCGTGATGGCGCCGTTTTAAAACCACGGCCTCATGTCAATACCCACGCCCAACCCGAAGGAACGCCTCGCGCTGCTGCGATTTGAGGTCATCTGCCACATCAAAACTCTCCGACAGGACGGCCAGCCGCTGGCCCTCTGTCTGAGGGACGCCGCCTCGCGCCCATGGCCCGGCGAGGAAGGTAAGTATTACTCGTTTCGTACTATCGAGACATGGTGGTATGACTACACATCCCGCGGCTATCAAGGGCTGACCGGCAAGTCCGCCCGCACCGACGCAGGCAAAAGCCGATCGATCGATGAAGAGCTCGGCCTGTGGTTATTGGATGCGGTGGCCAAAAGCCCCAACACGCCGCTTTCCGTGCTCTATCGCCATTGGGATGAGCATGGACGGGAGCTGCCTTCGCTCAGTTCGGTGCAGCGTTTTTTGGCCAGCCGGGGATACGACCGACGCACCCTGAAGGCCGGACGTCTGGAAAGCGGCCCGCAAAAAGCCTTTGAGGCCCCGGCTCCCAATGACCTGTGGATGGTGGACTTCGCCTGCGGGCCGACGCTCCGATCGGCCGAAGGCAAAAGCATCGTGACGCACCTTTGCGTGCTCATTGACGACCATAGTCGATTGATCCCATTTGCCGCCTACTACTTGGCCGGCGACACCGCCGCCTTCCTCAACTGCCTCAAGCAGGCGGTCCTGCGGCGGGGCCTCCCGATCAAGCTCTATACCGATCAGGGCAAGCCTTTCGTTAATCACCACGCCCGCATCGTTTGCGCCAATCTCGGTATCCGACTCCTGCACGCCAAGCCCTACCATGCTTGGTCCAAAGGCAAGGTCGAGCGCCTCATCCAAACCATCCAGCGCGACTTCGAGATGACCCTACGGCTGGAGAACGGCCACGTTCACAGTCTGGCCGAACTGA
>CAIZMQ010000181.1 GCA_903934135.1 uncultured Verrucomicrobiota bacterium | reverse complement strand
CTCAAGAAAGGTCAAGACCAATTTCTCTTGGCCCGAAATGGCCGCTTGGCTTTTACCGGCGCGCTGACCAACGCCAAAGCCGGTCTTAAGCCGCGTAGAAGGCCGAAATCGCCTGCACTAACCCCATAATATCATGCTGCTTAGCTTTGATAGACGGCTTGACCTGAAACTCCGCCATGGTCCCGGTGGTCACCGGTCCAATGCTGGCGAATTGGAGGCCTTTCGGCATTTTGAGCTTCAAAGCGAAAAAATTCCGCACGGTCGAGGAGCTGGTGAACACGACCAGATCGGCCCCTTCCTCCTCGAAACGCTGGCGCGCGCGGGTCCGATCTTCAGTCTCGGGCCTCGTCCGGTAAGCGATGGCCTCATCGACGATGGCCCCCATTTTCGTCAGCTCCAGGGCCAGCGCACCGCTCGTTTCGGCCGGGCGGACGGCGAGAATTTTCACGTTTTCGACATCAGTGTAGTCGCGGAAGGCCGAGGCGAGCGATTTAGCCTGGAACTCCTCGGCGACGAGGTCCACGTGGAAATGCCAGTCTTTGATCCGCTGCGCCGTGGCGGCCCCGACCGCGCCGAACTTCGTCCCGCCGATTTCCCGCGCATCGTCGTAAAGCTTGTAGAAGATCTCGAAAAAAGCGTCCACCCCGTTGGCGCTGGTGAAGACAATCCACTCGTAACTGTGCGCGTCCTGCACCAACTCGGCAAATTCGCGCAAATTCTCGGGTTCCTCGCGTTTGATCATCGGCATCTCGTAAACATCGGCCCCGAGGTCGCGCAAGGCGCTGGCCAGTTTCGAGGCACCAACCCGGCTGCGGGTCACCACGATCCGGCGGCCGGTTAAGGGCCGCGGACAAAGCAACGCATGGTCGGCGGAGGCGACCGCTCCGAAAACGACCACCGCCGGCGGTCGCAGTCCCTCGGCAGCAACGCGGGCGGCGATCTCCGAAAGCGGGGCGCGCACCGTGGCTTGGTCACCCATCGTGGCGCGGCGGACCACGGCGACCGGCAAATCCGGCGCGGCCCCGCCAGCCTGCAACTCACGGGCGATACCGGCCAAGCGCTCCAACCCCATCAGCATGACCCAGGTGCCACCCCTTGCCCCCAACCCGCGGTAGAATTCGCGCCCTTCCTTGCTCTCCGGATCCTGATGACCGGTGAAAATCCCCAGATCCTCATTCACCCCGCGCCGCGTCACCGCAATACCAGCCGCGGCCGGTCCGGCCAAGGCGGAGCTGACTCCGGGCACAACCTCGAAGTCGAGGCCTGCGGCGGCCAAGGCCCCGGCTTCCTCCGCCCCGCGCCCGAAAACATAAGGGTCCCCGCCCTTGAGCCGGACAACCAGACGGCCGGCCGCCGTCTGCTCCACGAGAAGGCGGTTGATCTCTTCCTGCGTCATGCTGTGGTCGTCCGGTTTCTTCCCCGCATAAAGCAACTCGGACGTCTCCGGAGCAAGCCCGAGCAACTCCGGATTGGCCAGATTGTCATAGACGACAACCTCCGCGCGGCTGAGCACTTCGTTTCCGCGCAGAGTGAGCAAGCCCGGGTCACCGGGACCGGCTCCGACCAGAAAGCATTTTCCTTTTTTCATAAAAGTATCATCGCGGCCACCGCGCTCCCGAGTTCTTCCGCCTCCTCGCGCGCTCCGCTCAGCTCCGCCATCTTCGGCTTCCCGCCGGAGTGGTCAAACAGAACCGCCTGCAAGTGCAGCCGGTCACCGTCCATCCGGCCGAGTGCTCCGAGGGCCAGATGGCAACCGCCCCCGATCGCCCGCAGCACCGCGCGCTCGGCCCGCACGGCTGCGGCCGTCTCCGCATCGTCCAGCACGCCGACCATCTCCCGCGCCCGCGCATCTTCTTCGCGTACTTCGACCGCAATGGCCCCCTGCCCCGGGGCCGGCAAAAAGGACGTGAGCGGAAAGGCATGAAGCATCAACGGGCCCATAAGGAACGGTCCGTCCGCAGGAAACCCGAGTCGCTCCAAACCGGCCGTGGCGAGGATCACGGCATCAAATTTTCCTTCGGCCACGCGACCAATGCGGGTGGGCACATTCCCGCGGATCGGAACCACTTCCGTATCAGGGCGCAGAGCGCGCATCATGCCGGCCCGCCGCGGGCTGCCCGTCCCGATGCGTGCTCCGGCGGGCAGGCTGGCCGGGCCGCCGGGCTGTCTACTGACCAGCACGTCGCCTGCCGACCCGCGTGGCAAAACCGCGCCGAGGACCAGACCGGACGGAAGATCCACGGGCAAATCTTTCAGACTGTGCACCGCGGCCGAAGCGCGGCGGTCAAAAAGCGCCGCCTCCAGCTCCTTGGTGAAGACCCCGGATCCGCCGAGCGTGGTGAGATTTTCCTCCGGATGCCGGTCACCGGTCGTGCGCACCACGTCCTCGCGCACCGTGAGTTGCGGCCAGGCGCGGACCAGACCCTCGCGCACCATGCGCGTTTGCACGCGGGCCAACTCGCTGCCACGCGTTGCGAGGATAAAGTCGGACATGATGGCTCAGGCCGCCGCCGCGAGGGCCGGGCGTTCCGCGGCACGGCGGGCAAACTCCGCGACCTGTGCAGCAATGACCGCCTCCGCCTTTTCCACCTCGGCCGCGCGCAGGGATTCGCCCTCGCGGGCCACCGCTTCTAGGTCGTCGATATCATGCAGGGTGGCGCCGCGCAGGACACGGATGGCGGGGTCGAAGTCGCGCGGCACGGCGAGATCGAGAAGAAAGAGCGGACGTTCCTCGCGCACCGCGAGGAAAGGGGCCAGTTCGTCGGCCCGCAACAAACGTGACGGGGCGTCGGCACAGGCGATGACGATGTCGGCGGTGGCCAGATGATCACGCCAGCGCTCGAATTCCACGGCGCGCCCGCCCAGAGCGGCAGCCAGCGCTTCGGCCCGGCTAAAGGTGCGGTTGGCGACGAGAAGTTCCATCAGTCCGCGCGCATGCAGGCTGCGCGCGACGTCCTCGCCCGCTTCGCCCGCACCGAGCAAGAGAGCGCGGCAGGCGGAAAGGTCACCGAGATCCGAGGCGGCAAGTCGGGCCGCGGCCGAACCGATAGAAACCGCACCGCGGCCGATCTCGGTCTCACTGCGCACCTGTTTGGCCGCCCGGAAAGCTTGCTGAAAAAGCCGGTTGAGCACCGCGGAAGTATGCCCGGCACCGAAGGCGGCGGCGTAGGCGTCCTTGACCTGGCCGAGGATCTCGGTTTCGCCCAGCACCATGGAATCGAGGCCGGCGGCGACGCGGAAAAGATGATGCACCGAGTCTCCACCGGTGAAGCGGGCGAATTCCGCGGCACGACCCGCGCGACGCTGCAGAGCGGCCACCACGGCTTCCATGGCGGCGGCAGGATCCTGCGCCACGCCGTAAACTTCGACGCGATTGCAGGTGGAAAGGAGAACAATTTCCTCGAGCCCGGCGCCCTCGCGCAAACCGCGCATCACGGCGTTGGCCTGATCGTCGCCCACCGCGAAGCGTTCGCGCAGCGAAACCGCGGCGGTGTGATGACTCAAGCCGAGAGAGAAGAGATTCATGCGCGAGCGCGCAGGGTAACGGCGGTCGGCGCGGCGCGCAAGACGCCCGCATTTGGCTGGTCCGGACGGAGGGACCGTGCCATCTAAGGCCATGCGCCTTGTTCTCCCCGCCGCATTGGCCTCCCTCTTCCTCGCCGGATGCGCCGCCCCGCGCAAATTGCCTCCCTACGAAAAACCGCTGGCCCCCGCCCCGGTGCAAAACGTGCGTACCACGGCTTACACGCATACCGAGGCCGACCACAAAAAATACGGACGCAAGTCCGCGGCAGGCACGCTCCTGCGCCGCGGCGAGGTCAATAGTGCCGCCGCGGATTGGTCGCGCTGGCCGCTCGGCACCATATTCCACCTCGTCGAGACGGGGGAAATCTACGAAGTCGATGATTACGGATGGATGCTGGCCGGCACGAATACCATCGACCTCTACAAACCGACCCGCGCGCGGATGAATCAGTGGGGGGTGCGGCGGGTGACGATCGAAATCCTCGAATGGGGCGACCCGCAGCGCAGCTATGCCATGCTCAAACCACGGCAAAAACACGCGCATGTCAAACGCATGGTCCGGCAGCTTGAGGACCGGAACGCGTTGTAGACTTCCGCCGCAAACTTCGTTCAACTTGCCGCGGCGGTCGGCGACCGTCGGTGACTTTTTCGATTTGGTTTCCGGCGGTGACCGACCGCCATGACAAAACAGGATCAACCGCACCCGATGAAAAACCCCTGGTCCGACCCCGCACGCATCTTCCTCGCGCTCGTTCTCGGCGTCTTCGTTGGTGCCCTCGTCCCCGCCACGGCGGGTCTCGGCACCCTGACGACCGGCGCGGTGTTTTCTTTCGTTGGCGACCTCTTCCTCCGCTTGCTCCAAATGGTGGTCGTGCCTCTGGTCGCCACCTCGATCGTGACCAGCGTGGCGCGCTTGGGACGCGACCACGCTTTTGCCCGCCTCGGGGCAAAGACCGCAGGTTACTATGTGCTCACGACCATTTTGGCATCACTCGTCGCCCTGTTCATTTTCAACCTCGTCCAACCGGGCAAGGTCGATGCCGAGGTCTCGGCCCAATTGCGGGCCGGGATTCCCGGCAGCGTGGAGGAAGTGCGTGAGGGCTTGGACGGAAAGTCGACCGGGGACCTGGCCGACGTCATCCGCCGCGCCGTACCGGTCAATATCCTCGGCGCGGCCTCCGACAACCGGGAAATGCTCGCGGTTATTTTCTTCGCCCTGCTTTTCGGTTTTTTCAGCGGACGACTCCCCGACGGGAAGCGCGAGGCTTTCCTCAACTTCTGGGAAAGCGCCAACGAGGTCATGCTGGCCATCACGCAAGCTGTGATGCGCGTCGCGCCGTTCGGCATTTTCGCGCTCATTGCCCGCAATGTGCAGGAAAGCGGATCGGCCGCTCTCGGACCGCTCGCCTTGTTTTTCGCCTGCGTGGCCGGCGGATTGCTTTTCCACATGTTCGTCACGCTCGCCGTCCTCATGCGCACCCTCGGCGGGTTCCGTCCGTGGCCCCACTACCGGGCCATGCTCCCGGCCCTGCTCACCGCCTTCTCGACCGCCTCGTCATCCGCCACGCTGCCGGTGACGATGGAGTGCGTGGAGAAAAATGCGGGCGTTTCGCCCCGGGTGGCCGGTTTTACCCTCCCGCTGGGGTCGACGGTGAATATGGACGGCACCGCGCTCTACGAGTGCGCGGTCGTCCTCTTCATCGCGCAACTGTACGGCGTCAGCCTCGATTGGACCCAGCAACTCCTCGTCGTGGTGCTCGCCTTGCTTACTTCGATCGGCGTGGCCGGCATCCCCGCGGCCAGCCTGGTGGCCATTGTCATCATCCTGCAGGCCCTCGGCCTGCCGCTCGAGGCGATTGCCATTGTCATGGCCACCGACCGCATCCTCGACATGATGCGGACCACGGTGAACGTCTTCGGGGACACCACGGCGGCCGTAGTCATCGCGGCCTCGGAGGGAGAAAAAATCTACCCCCGGGATGCCGCGTGACAATCGGCGCGGGCGGGTTATCTTTCCCTCGAGTTACGGGGCGTAGCTTAGCTTGGTAGAGCGCCTGGTTTGGGACCAGGAGGTCGCAGGTTCGAATCCTGTCGCCCCGATTTATCCATGGCCATCAATTGGGCCACGGTGACGAACTGGAAATCACGGGCCAACAACTGATCGAGCACCTGAGGGATGGCGGTGATGGTTGTTTTGTGGATGTCATGACAGAGCAAAACCGCACCCGGCGCGGCGCCGGAAATCAACTCGCGGGTGACCCGCGCGCTATTGCGGTATTTCCAATCCTGCGGATCGACCGACCACATGATGGTGTCATAGCCATGCCCATCGAAAGCCACCTGCCGCACGCGGTCGTTGAACGCGCCGTAGGGCGGACGGAGGTTGGTCATGCGCACGCCGGTCATCTCGAGCACGATCTCGTGCGTGCGGCGAAGTTCGTCGGCCACCCGCTCGGCGGAAAGACCCGAGAGCGAGGGATGCGACCAAGTGTGATTGGCGATCTCGTGGCCCTCGGCAACGATCCGGCGGGCAATCTCGGGGTGCATTTCGACGTTGCGGCCGATGACGTAGAAGGTCGCTTTGACTTTTCTTTTGCCCAGCGCGTCGAGCAACCGCGGCGTGAGGGAGCCGTGGGGACCGTCATCGAAGGTCAGGGCCAGATGCGGCGTGCCGATGGAGGCCGAATGAAAAGGCGGGAGCATGACGGGAGGATTAATCGGCGAAACCGGGGGCGTTTCCATCAGCGGGGTCAAGGGATGCAAGCCGAAGTCTCCACCCATGGAGGCAAAGGTCCGGGCGGCGGGATAACAGCACGCCCCGAGAGTGAGGGTGCGGAGAAACCGGCGGCGCGAGATATGATCCATCGCGGACATCTTGCAGACAGATAAACCCATTTGGCGCAGGGATGCAACCCGGGGACGGACTTTTACCAGGCCAGCAGACCATCCAGTTGGCCGGCCATTTTGCGGAGGTAGGCGCCGACGGGAGTGGGTTCCAGGGGGATGAAGACGGGGATTTCCAGGACCACGGGGATTTCCCCCGTGATATGAAGCGGTTCGGGAAACCCGACTCGCGCCTGCTGCTGGATGGCCAGTTTGAGATCAAGCAGCTGGTCGACGGGCACCTCGAAGGCCACCGGAACACGTAACTCCTCGCGCAGGCGGAATTTGACCGGGATACTGCCACTGACCCGCAGGGTCTCGGGAAAGGCAATCTCCACTTCTTGGTCGAGGGGGATACTTCCTTTGATATTGAGCAGAGGCGCAACCCGGTTGAGCAGACGCCACCTCACGGGTTGCTCGACATCAATGTCGGCTTTGACCCGGACCCGCGACTTTTTCGCGATAGTCATGGCGGTTTCCAGAGGAATCTGTTCGTCGATTTGCAGGTCGAGCGGGACGGTGAGGGTCTCGTCCACCTTGACCTCGAGGCGGACCGGTATTTTGTCGGAGACATCGAGGGTCAGATCGATTTGCGTCGGTCGGATAATGTTGATCTGCGCGGCGAGCGGCAGAGTCTGCCGCACGGTGATCGTTGTTTCGATCGAAGCGGCGGCGAATTCCTTCATGGCCTCCGAAATTTGTCGCAAGCGGTCGGCCGCGACCAGTCGCACCCCGAGCAGCGCACCAAGTGTGGTCAGGCTCAGAACCATCGCGGCCACCGCGAGGAGGACTACGGGTGCTGTTGTTTTCATGAGAGAGCAGCGAAGAGTCCCGCTGCTTTGTGCAGGGTCTCTTCATATTCGGAGCCCGGGTCGGAGTCAGCCACCAATCCGGAACCCACGCCGTAGGTGGCCAAACCGTCGCGCACCACCAGGGTGCGGATCGCAATATTGAAAACCGCGGAGCCGCTGCGGCTGAAAAAGCCGATCGCTCCGGTGTAAATTCCCCGCGGGGTGGGCTCTAATTCGGCGATGATTTCCCGGGCGCGCTTTTTCGGTGCACCGGTGATCGATCCGCCGGGATAGCAGGCCCGCAACGCCTGCACCGGAGTGACGTCCGGACGCAACTTGCCCTCCACCTCGGAAACAAGGTGATGTACTTGGGCAAAACTGCGCAGCTGGCACAGCGCCGTGACCCGTACGCTACCAAACTCACAAACTTGCCCGAGGTCATTGCGCTCGAGATCGGTGATCATGACCAACTCGGCACGCTCCTTTTCCGACCCGAGCAGTTCCTCCATCACCGAAGCGTCATCAGCCCCGCGGGGGCGCGTTCCCTTGATCGGGCGTGTCATAATGCGACGTCCGTCGATCTGCAGGAAACATTCGGGTGATGCGCTGAGGACAGCAGTGTCACCCAGACGCAAAAAGCAGGCGTAAGGCGCAGGGCTCGCACGGCGCAGCCGGGGATAAAATGCCGCCGGGTCCTCCGGCCAAGAGGCGGACAAGGTGCGGGTGAGGTTGACCTGATAAATATCGCCCGCGGCAATGTAGTCCTTGGCGCGACCGACGAGCCGTATCCATTCTTCCTTGCCCAGCCCGGGCGAAAAGTCGGGTTGTCCGGTGCGGGGGTCGGGGTGCGGCGTTTCAAGGGCCGGACACGCCGTCCAAGTGGGAAAATCCCCGAAACGAAAATTGCCCTCGTAATCAAACCATCCGGCCAATCCGCCACCCGATCCGACCGCGAGCGCCTCCTCCAGAATTTCCCAATCTTGCCATCCGCCCTCGAGAATCGCCTCCGGGTCATGTGCGGCCAGACCGCCGAACCCTTCGCCGTCAAAGAGCGCCAAGCCTGGGCCAACCGCAAGCGGGGAGGCGGAGGGAGGCAGATGAACAGCGGACACATCCGGCATCTGAACGGGAAAGCGTTTCCATTTCAAGGGTGCCCGCGCTATGCAAGAAGTCATGCTACGTTGGTCCGTGACATTTTTCTCCGTTATTTTGTCGGTAACGAGCCTTCCGGCGCAGGAAGGCATCACGGATAAGGCTGAGAAGCCCAGCGCCGAACTGATCGTCGAAGCCGAGGAAACGATCATCAAAGAGCCGGCTTTGGAACCGGGTGAAGAGGCTTTGCCAAGAATGGATGGAAACTTTCCCGGTGAGGACAACATTTTCGGCGACGATCTTTTCGGCGATCCGGCCGGAAACATGCGTGGCAGCAGTTCCCCTCGCGCACCACGCTTGCCGTCGGCGGTTCCGGTCCTTGAGGATCCGCTCGAGACGGAACGCAAGATGCGCATCCGTTTGGACAAGATCAAAGCGCGTCTCGCCAGCGACCCGGGCTTGGTCGAGTTGGAGCAGTTGGCCGATACCGCGCCGACTCCGGAGGACTACCGTGCCGCGCGGCGCGCTTACTACGCCTTGTTCTTCGACAAGGTCCGGAGGGCGGACAGCACCCTCCAGGACTTCGCCGACCAATTGGAAAAGGAATCGTTGTCCGGTCTCTTCCAGACCCGCGTCACACCAACGTGGCCGCTCCGCGAACCACCGCGCCCCTTACCTCAGGCCCGACTTGTTCCCCCCAATCAGTATCCGGCGGAAATCCCGCCGGGCGAACAACCAGTGCCGTTGCCTTGATCCGGCCACCGGCTACACGACCAAGCGCGGCAACTCGGCAAGCGAACGGATGGTAAAATCCGGTTCGACCAGACCAACCGGTTCCTCTTCGCCCTCGAGGGCCAGCCAGCAAGTGTGCAACCCCGCACGTTTCCCGCCGACGATATCCCGGGCGAGCGAGTTACCGACCATGAGCGATTCCCCCGCTGCCACCCCAAGGCGGTCCAGCAGATGGTGGAATATGGCCGGTTCCGGTTTGCCCGTGCCGATTTCACCCGAGACCACAGCGGCGTCGAAAAACAGGCCGAGGCCGGACGCCTCGATTTTTTCCCGTTGCAAGCTGGCCGCACCATTGGTCAACAGGCCGATGCGGATACCGGCCCGTTGCAGGGTGCGCAGGACCTGCTCCGCACCCGGCAGATGCTCCGACAATTCGCGGCGGCGGCGGACGAAGAATTCGGCCGATCGATCGGCCAACTCCTTGTCTTCGACCCCCTGCTCCGCCAGAGCGCGCTGCCAGATCTCCCGGCGGAATTGCGGTGTCCACTCGTGCAAGTGCTTCACATACTCCTCCTCGCCGTGGAAATGGCCCCACATCCCCTCGAAAGCCACGATACCGAGCTCGTCGCAGCGTGTGACCGGCGCATGGGCGCGCCAGAGTTCATCGCTCGCTCGCTTGGCCACAGCGGCGAGCCGGCCAGCGTCGAGGCCATGCTCGGCGGCCCCGCGGGCGGCCGTCTCCACCAGCGCTTGGCGCGAAATCCGCTCGTCCCAAACCAGCGTGTCGTCGAGGTCGAAGAGGACAGCTCGGAATTTCACCCCGCCATTCAAACGCGCTGGTAAACCCGAAGCAACTCCCGTCCGGCGCGCTCGGGGTAGGTCGGGATGTCCCCGTGCTCCTCGCGCAGGCGAAATTTCCCGCCGAAGAGAACGTCCAGTTCCCCCGCGGTGCAGCCGAAGGGCGGACCTTGGCCGCTGTTGTCGGGATTGACGAAAAAGACGGCGAGGAGGTGCCCGCCGGGTTTGAGCACTTCGGCCACGGCCGCGACATAGTCGGGGCGGCGCGCCGGCTCGATGGCGCAAAAACAAGTGTGTTCAAAAACCCCGTCGAAATGGTGACGCCAGTGTTCCGGGGCATGGAACAGATCGCCGAGCTGGTAGGTCTCGTCGCCCACCGGCGCATGAGAGAGCGCGCGCTCGAGGGCCAGCGAGGCCACATCGAGGCCGACGACTTCCAGCCCGCGCCGCGCGAGTTCGCGCACATCATGGCCCGTGCCGCAGCCCAGTACGAGGACCCGTCCGGCGAGTGCGCCGTGAGTCAGCATGTCAAGCAGCACAGGATGCGCTACGCCCTTGTCCCAAGGCGTGTCGTCCACCTCGTAGCGTTGGTTCCAGTCCATCAACGTCTCACCCACCGCGTACCCCAAGCCACGCTCCACTGGTATTTGCGCGCATGCTCACGGATGAGGAAGGGCAGATCTTTGCAAAGTTTGAGTTCGAAATGCGGCTCGAGCAAACGCGTCAGTTCGTCGTCACTCTCCTGCCCGCTGCACCCCCCGATCCACTGCGCCTGCGCCGTGAATTGTTCCAACCAACTGAACGGTGTGGTCAGCAAAAGTTGTCCGCCGGATTTGACCAATTGGGGGACGCGTTCAAGGAAAACGCGCGGGTCGGGAAGACGGCAGAGCAGATTGGCGGCCAGCACGACATCGAAGGTGCCGAGGTCTTCCCGCAAATCCATGGCGTCCCCGGTCTCGAAGCGGAGACGGGCCGGATCGACCCCTGGGGGAAGCTTCGCCGTAGCCGGCGCCGTGCGATCGCCTTCAACCGCGTATTCGTAAGCCAGAGATCCGGAGGCGCGAATTTTTTCCGCGGCCGCGATGAAAGCGTTCGAGAAGTCGATCCCGATGACTTCCCGGCAATGGCCGGCCAACTCGAACGAGGAGCGTCCGACCGCGCAACCGATATCGAGGGCACGGGCATCGCGGCCGACCGAAGACGAGTTGATCAATTCGCGCACGCAGCGCGCGGCAAATCCGAGGGCGGCGCGCGGACCATGTTTCCACGGCAAGATCTGGTCCGGCTCGCCGTAGTGGAAGAGCAGGTACTCGCGGACCTGCCGGTCACTCTCGTAAATGTTGTCGGCCACGCGGACGCGGCGCCTGCTACGCGAGCAGGCTCTCCATGTAAGGCGACGGGTGGAAGTCCTTGAGGAGGATTTCAACTTTATTGTCGCGGAAAAGCCGGACTTCGGATGACCTCACTTCGGGCGTTTTCTCGCGCGAAAAAAGAATGTCATCGTGGGTCGCGTTCATTTTGTTGGCGAAGCGGTCGGGCGTGAGACTTCCGCCGAGATGGTCGCTGCGGCCGGTGGCGATGTGGAAAGTACCGCGGATTTTTTCGTCTTGAATATCCCGTCCGGAAACCGGAAGCACCTGTGTTCCGAAGCCCAATTCGCCGAGTTCGCCGGTGACCGGATCGCCCGCCAGCTTATGGTTGTGCGCCTCGATTGTGGCGGCATCACCCTTGATCAGGGTCGCGTTCTTGATGCGCCCCCCGGTCACATGCATGAGGCCGAGAGTGCCGTCCTCATATTTCATGGGGAATTCACCTTCCGCGCCGACCGGCACGTAATAGATCTCCCCGGCGGGCAAATTGGCCACATCAGGCTCGCTGCCGCGGCAAAGGCCGTGGCTTTTCTGTGCTTCCTGCCGGCCGAGTTCAAGTTTGAGCGTGTGCTTGGCGCCGTTATCGAGGTGGAAATCGAGTTCGACGGAGTCGGCGCGGGTCATGCCTTGGCGAAGTTTTTCCGCTTCGACACTGACCTCGTCGTAGTCCACCGACAGGCCGGAACCGAGGATGATGTCGTTGACCCCGTGCAGGGTGGCACCGCGGAAACCGTGCTGCTTGGCCGAAGCGGTGAGCGGGGCGGTGGCCGAATAGGTGGAAACACAGAGAATAAGATCGTAGTTCGGATAGATGTCCTTTTCGAAACTGAGCTGGCGACCGTCCGGCGCAAACGCCTCATCGGGCAAATCCAAGTTGCTCCCGCCCGTAAGCTCGTAAGCATAAATCTCGCCGCCCTTGAGCCCTAGTTCCTCCAGGACCCCGTTTTTCAAGCCTTGGTAAAAGACGTCGTGCGCCTTGCGTTGGACGGCGAGGCTCTCGTCCCCGAGAAACTTGAAATCTGCGATATCGCGGGGGTTTTTCAGGTCGATAAGGACGCAGATGCGCTGGCCCGGGGTGGGCTCGAATGTCTTCTTGAGCAGACGGCTCAAGCTGAAGGGCGGGAAGGTTCGATTACTCATGATTTAATGAAGTTGGAATTATACAACATTGTGCTCTACGAATGGAAGTCCATGGCGGAGGCAGTAAACAGCAGCGGCGATACACGGGTTCTTCCCGGCGAACGCACCAGCGTGGCGATTGTCGTGCCGCTATTCCCGAAATTACCCGGCCTGCGGGAGTCGTTGACCTCGCTGGCCGCCCAGACGCGGCCGCCCGATCTCGTTGTTCTTCTCGATGACGGTTCGAATCCCGGGACGGAAACGCTCCGAGCCGAGCTACCGGAGTTGCCGACCGAAGTCATCGAGGTCGAGCCGGGGACACTGCCATCCGCGGTCAACGCGGTGATGGCAAATCTCGCGCCCTACGAATTCCTCGGTTTCCTGCAGGCGGGCGACCGCTATGCGCCGCGGCGTATCGAGAGTTGCCTGGCGGCCTTCGAATCTCCCGAGGGAAAACGGCCGCCGGGACTTGTGGTGACCGGACTCCGCCCGATCGACAGCCGCGGCCAACCGCTCTCCCCGGATGATCCGCGCGCCGCCCACTTGGCGCGCTTGTGGGCTCCGGGCGCAGGCGGAGCGGAGTTGGCCGATTGGCTGGGTTGCGGACATTTCCCCGGACCCTTCTCCAATATTTTCGTCCGGCGCGCGCATCTCGAGGCCAATCCGCTGCCGGAGAGCGCGGCTGCTTTCCATCAGACCGCAGTCCTTATCGCCGCATTGCAGGGCCAAATGGCAGTCTTGCCCGAAGTTTTGCTCGACCACTACCCGCCGGCTCCGCCACGGGAGGCAACACCGCGTCAAACCACGGAAAATTTGCAGCTGCATCTTTCCGTGCTCGCTGCCTTGCGCGACCGGCTGTCCGTCTCGCCGGAAACCCGGCGCAACACGGCAGCCTATCACCGGGCGGCTTGGAACAGTCTTTCCGGAACACGGGAAGACCTTTTCCAGCAGATCATCCTGCAGTTGGCCGCGACAGCCAGTCCCGAAGACAGCCAAGCCGTGTTGACTTCCACCCTGCGCTCCCATGAGGCCCAGAACCCACCCGCACACTGGGAGGCATTGCTCGGCGGGCAGGATCCGCTCGATCTTGCCGCCTACGCGGACGCACTCCGTCGCACACGCGAGAAATTGGATGACGCACGGGAAGAGAAAGAGCGTCTCGGGAAGATTGCCGAGGCGGCCCAGGACTCGGGTTGGGTGCGCTTTGGTGCCTGGATCGGCGACCGGAGCGCACGGCGCATCATGGAGCTCGAGCCAAAAAACGAGGCACCGGATCAACCGGCAACGTCACGCGGATCAAACGCAGAGGCTGAAACCGGACCCGTCGACTCACCCCGCCAATGATTGTCCCGAGGCCCGTGTAGCGCACCCATTTCGCATCACTTGGCCTCGTCCGTGGTGTTGGCCGCGCCACCGGATTTCGACCCGCTGAGTTTTTCCACCACGTAGAAAAGCATCGGAATGATGAAAATGGCGAAAAGTGTCGCCGCGCCCATGCCGCCGATGACCGCTGTTCCCATGGTCTGACGCGAGATAGCGCCCGATCCGGTCGCAGTCCAGAGCGGCACGCAACCGAGAATGAAGGCGAAGGCGGTCATAAGGATGGGACGCAACCGCACACGGGCCCCAGCCAAGGCCGCGTCGAACAGACTTTTTCCCCCTTCGTATTCGGCTTTGCAGAATTCGACGATGAGGATGGCATTCTTGGCCGCGAGGCCGATAAGCATGATAAGCCCGATCTGCGCGTAGACATTGTTCTCCATCCCGCGGGCCCAGAGCGCGAAGAAGGCGCCGAAGACCGCGATGGGAGTCCCCAGCAGCACACTGAACGGGAGCGACCAACTTTCGTATTGCGCGGCTAGGATGAGGAAAACAAAGACGAGGGCGAGGGCGAAAATGACCACTGGCGAGACGCCCTCGGCCGCCTGCTTTTCCTGGAACGACATGCCAAGGTAGTTGAAGCCCATTTCTTTCGGCATGGTCTGGGCGAATACTTCCTCCATGGCCGCCATGGCCTGGCTGGAGCTGTAGCCGTCGGCCGCGGTCGCGTTGATTTGGGCCGAGCGATACATGTTAAAGCGCATGGTGAATTCCGGTCCGTACCGGGGTTTACTTTGCACGATGCCGGAGACCGGAACACTCTCGCCGTTGCGATTGCGCACGTAAAATTGCCCGACTTTGTCGATGTCCGTGCGGTAAGCTCCCTCGGCCTGCACGTAAACCTGCCACTGCAGGCCGAATCGGTTGAAATAATTGACCATCGTTCCACCGAGGAAAGCGCGCAGCGAATTGTAGGCATCATCGATGCTCACACCTTCGATCAGCGCCTTGTCGCGATCGACCGAAAGCTTAAGCTGGGGGACGGAGGGCAAGAATGTGGTATTCAGGTTCTGCAACTCGGGACGTTTGGCCGCGGCGGCCATGAAGATTTGCGTCTGCTCGGCCAAGAACGGAACAGTTCCTCCCGAACGGTCCTGCAAAACGAAATTCACGCCGCCTGAAGTGCCGACACCGGGAATGGCGGGCGGCGAAAAGGCGAAGGCCATGGCGGACGGCAGCATGGCCAGCTTGCCGTTGATCGAGCGCAGCATGGCATTGTATTGCGTCTCCGGAGAAGTGCGCTCACCCCATGGCTTCAGGGTGACGAAAAAGAACGCGTTGTACGTGGTGTAGACTTGGCTGAGCAGGTTGAAGCCGACCGCCGTGGTGACGTATTCCACACCGGGTGTGGTCATGAGGATCTTCTCCACCTGTGCGGCGACGGCAGACGTCCGCTCCATGGACGAAGCGTTGGGCAATTGCAGTGCAGCGTAAAAATAGCCCTGGTCCTCTTCGGGGAGGAAGGACGGTGCGAGGCGTCCCCCGAAAAACAACGCGGCCAGAGTAAGGATCCCGAGGAATCCGCCGCTCAGCACGAGTTTGCGGATCGCGCCGCCGCAAATCCGCACATATAAGTTCGTCGCGTTGCCGAACATGTTGTTGAACCACTTGTAGAAAGCGCCGAGCGGGCCGCGTGTTTCGCCCTTTGGACGGAGGATGAGCGAAGCAATGGCCGGACTGAGGGTGAGCGCGTTGAAGGCGGAAATGCAGACCGACACGGCAATGGTCACGGCGAATTGCTGGTAGAGGCTGCCGGTGATGCCGGGGATGAATATGGTCGGGATAAAGACGGAAGAAAGGACGAGCGCGATGGCGACGACGGGACCGGAAACCTCCTGCATGGCCTTGAGCGTGGCATCACGCGGGGTCATACCCTGCTCGATATGGTGCTCGACCGCCTCGACCACAACGATGGCATCATCGACGACCAAGCCGATGGCTAGAACGAGGCCGAAGAGTGAGAGTGTGTTGATCGAAAAACCGAGCAGAGGAAAAATGGCAAAGGTGCCGATGAGCGAGACCGGCACGGCCAGCAAAGGGATGAGCGTGGCACGCCAGCCCTGCAGAAAAATGAAGACAACAATGATCACAAGAAGCAAGGCCTCGAAGAGCGTCTTGACGATTTCCTCGATGCCCGCCGTCACGGCCAGCGTCGTGTTGAGCGATTCCGTGTATTGCATACCCGG
>CAIZMQ010000180.1 GCA_903934135.1 uncultured Verrucomicrobiota bacterium | reverse complement strand
GGGGTCAGCCACGTGATCAACTACGATATCCCGCAGCATCCCGAAGACTACGTGCACCGCATCGGACGCACAGGCCGCGCCCAGCGCACCGGGGACGCCTTCACGCTCGTGGCCCATGACGAGATGAAGAAACTCGCCGCCATCGAGCGTTTCATCGGGCAGAAGATCGATCGCTTGAAACTCGAGGGCCAGAATGTGCCGAAGCACGGGGAAGAAGTGATTGCCGCGCGCCGCCCCAAACCAGAGCCAAGGATGGACGGGCGCCCGGCTTTAGCCCGGCCGAGACGGCGCAGATTTGGAAGAGGCAGAGGCTGAGAGCCGAGCCAAAAGGGCTACCGTCAGGAGGACAGGTGGATCGCGCAGTCCCTGCGCGGTATGTAACTTAAGAAATCGCGATGAGGACATCGCGATTCACCAAGCGACCGAGACAAACTTGTCGCCGCCACAAAAGGACGGCGGGCAAAAAAACTACTCGGCGGCCGGTTCGTCCGCCACGCCCTCGCCTACCATATAGCGGGTGAAGCGGCGAATGACGATGTTCTCGCCCAGTTCGGAAATTTTCGACTTCACCAGATCGGCAATGGTCACGTCGGGATTCTTGATGAAGGGCTGCTCCATGAGACACACCGTGCCGTAGAACTTCTCGACTTTGCCTTCGACGATTTTGTCCACGATATTGGCCGGCTTGCCTTCAACTTGCTGACGGAAAATGGCTTTCTCGCGCTCGATCTCGGACGAGTCGACCTGATCACGGGAGACGCAGGTCGGATTGGCCGCCGCGATGTGGAGGGTGATGTCTTTGACCAATTCACGAAAATTTTCGTTCTTGGCTACGAAGTCGGTCTCGCAGTTGACCTCGACCAAGACCCCGACTTTACCCTGCAGGTGGATGTAGGAGGCCACGATACCTTCTTTGGCGCTTCGCGAGGCCTTCTTTCCGGCCGAAGCGATGCCTTTGGCCCGGAGGAGGTCCTCGGCTTTGGCCAGGTCTCCGCCCGCTTCCGTCAGCGCGCGCTTGCAGTCCATCATTCCCGCGTTGGTTTTTTCGCGGAGTTCACGGACGAGTTGGGGTGAGATGTCGGACATAGGGAAATTTACCGTTTTCAGTGTTCAATGTTCAGCCGATCCGCAGCGGAGCTGCGCGAGACTTTATTCCGCGACTCCGGAAAGGGTCGTGTCGGTCTTTTTCTCGCGGATCCCGGACGCACCTTTGATCGCCTCGACCAGCTTGGCCAGGACAACGCGGATCGACCGGATGGCGTCGTCGTTGCCGGCGATCGGATAATCGATCAATTCGGGGTCGCAGTTGGTATCCACGATGGCCACCACTGGGATGTGGAGGCGATTCGCTTCACGCACCGCAATGTCCTCGCGGGTCGTGTCGATGACAACCACGGCACTCGGGAGTTTGTCCATCTCGCGCAGGCCGGCCAAGTTCTTCATGAGCCGGGCCAGTTCGCGGCGCAGCGAGGCCTGCTCTTTCTTGCCGATTTTGGAGAGGCCGGGGCCTTTCAGCTTTTTCTCGATCTCCTGGAGACGGGCCACGCTCTTGCGGATGGTCGCGAGATTGGTCAGAGTGCCGCCGAGCCAGCGGTTTTGCACGTAAAATTGCCCGCAGGACTCGGCCGCTTCCTTGATCGCCTCTTGCGCCTGTTTTTTACAGCCGACAAAGAGAACCTTGCCGCCGCCGGAAACAATACCGGCGAGGAACTTGGACGCGCGGTCGAGTTGCTCGACAGTCTGGCTGACGTCGATGATGTAGATGTCGTTTTTCTCCTCCAGGATGAATTCCCGCATTTTCGGGTTCCAACGTTTGGTCTGGTGTCCGTAGTGGACGCCGGATTCGAGGAGTTCGTTGATCAGTTCGATGGATGCCATGGTCGTGTTTTTGGATTATCCGGCTTCTTTTTCACTCTCGGCCGTCGCGGCGAGTTCCTCGCCGAGGTCGACCTGCACGACTTCGATGTCGCGGGCGCCTTGGAAGCCTGTGCCCGCCGGGACAAGGTGGCCCATGATGACGTTTTCCTTGAAACCGCGCAACATGTCGACTTTGCCCAGAGTGGCGGCGTCGGTCAGGACGCGTGTGGTGTCCTGGAAAGACGCCGCGGAGATGAAGCTTTCCGTGCTGAGCGATGCGCGGGTGATGCCGAGAAGGACCGGTTCGCCTTCAGCCGATTTTCCGCCGAGCTTGGTGATGCGTTCGTTTTCCTTGTCGAATTCGGTGCGCTCAACTTTGTCGTCCCAGAGCAGCGTGGTGTCACCGGGATCGGTGATCTTCACCTTGCGCAGCATCTGGCGGATGATGATTTCAATGTGCTTGTCGTTGATCTCAACGCCTTGCAAACGGTAGACCTCCTGCACTTCGTTGAGCAGATGCTCCTGCAGGGCCGCGGGGCCGCAGACCGCCAGGATCTCGTGTGGAAGCACGGGGCCTTCGGTCAGCTGGCTGCCCTTCTTCACCCGATCGCCGTCAGCCACGATGATGTGCTTGTTCATCGGGATGAGGTGCTCTTCTTCCTCCTTGGCCTCGGGGTCGAGGACGAGGAGACGGCGCTTGCCGCGGGCTGTGCCTTCGATTTTGACGATACCGTCGATCTTGGCGATCTCAGCCGAATCCTTCGGCTTGCGGGCTTCGAACAACTCGGCCACGCGGGGCAAGCCGCCAGTGATGTCTTTTGTCTTGGCCACCTTGCGGGGAGTCTTGGCCAGAAGCTGTCCGGCCTCGACTTTTCGGTTGTCTGCCACCACGACGTGCGCGCCGGCCGGGATCGAGTAGCTGGCCACGATTTTCTTCTCATCGTCGACCACCACGATTTGGGGATGCAGATCCTCCTTGTGCTCAATGACCACGAGACCGGTGATACCGGTGGCCTCGTCGACCTCGCGTTTCACGCTGAGGCCGGGGATCATGTCGCGGAATTCCACTGTGCCGGGCTTTTCGGTCAGGATCGGTAGATTGTAAGGATCCCACTGGACGAAGACTTCGCCCTTCTTGACCGTGCCGCCGTCGTTCGCGGAAACCACAGAGCCAATAACAATGCTGTGGCGCTCGAGTTCGCGTCCATCCTTGTCATTGTAGATCCCGATGAAGCCATTTTTGTTCAGCACAATGTTGTTGCCGTCCGTCGAGGTCACCGTGCGGAGTTCGACATAACGGACCGTGCCGTCGTGCTTGGCCTTGATGATCGGCTGCTTGAAGGTCTGGCTGGCCGTTCCACCGATGTGGAAGGTACGCATGGTCAGCTGGGTGCCGGGTTCACCGATGGACTGGGCGGCGATGATGCCGACCGCCTCGCCGAGGTGGACCAGTTTGCCGTTGGCCAGATTCCGGCCGTAGCACTTGGCGCAGCAGCCGCGCTTGGATTCGCAGGTCAGAACCGAACGGATGCGGAATTGCTCCACACCCATATGCTCGAGCGCAGCGGCAGTCACCTCGTCGACGATGTGTCCGGACTTGATGATCACCTTGCCGGTGACCGGATCCTTGATCGACTCGCAGCTGGTGCGGCCGATGATGCGGGTCTTGAGGTCGACGACTTCTTCGTCGCCTTCGTAAATCGGCTGGACGACGATACCTTTGACCGTGCCGCAATCTTCCTCCGTGATGATGACATCCTGTGCGGCATCGACCAACTTG
>CAIZMQ010000179.1 GCA_903934135.1 uncultured Verrucomicrobiota bacterium | reverse complement strand
GGAGGTCGGGGTCGATCTCAATCGCCAAGGAGGACTTCGAGATCACCGTCGAATTTCTTGGCGAGGCCTTTGCGGCGGGCGTTTTGCGCTTTGGCATGGAGTCGTTGGGAGGCGGAGCGGAGTTCGTTGTCGTTGAGTCCGTAGGCGCCGGTGGTGCGCTCGAGCAGGAAGCGTGCGAAATCAGTGACTTCCGCGCGTTTTTCGGCCGGAAGCGCCTCGCAAAGTTCGACGATTTCCATAGTCTCAGTGCTCATGTTTTCAGGTTAGCAGAAATGGTGGTGGGGACAAGAGGGGGAGCGGTCGGAGGGGGAGGGGGTGTTTAATGTTGAATGATGAATTTTGAATGATGAATGACGGAGCGGAGCGGAGGGTTGGCTCAGGCGGCGGCGATCAGTTGGCTGACTCTAAATCCAGAAGCATTTGTGATACGGTTTCTTGGAGTTGCGGAAAATGGAGGTGCAATGCATCCCACAATATTTCGTAGGCCAGGTCTTCGTAAGCATGGCTGATAACATCTCGCATGCCGGAAACCTGCTTCCATGGCACTTGCGGATATTTTGAGCGAAGCTCTTCCGGTAAACGCTTGGCGCTCTCGCCAACGAGTTCCATGATTCTTTCAAAGGCTCTCAATCTAACGGGGTCAGACTCCAGCGACTCCAAGGAGATTCCCCTCAGAACCTATCCCACAACCTCACGAGGTGGCGCAGGGTCTTGGCGGGTCGGATGGCCAGGCGCGAGGAGGGAGCGATGCCTCTGCGCATCGTGACCGACGAAGCAACGCCGCCAGACGACCCGCCAAGACTTTGCCCGAGGGGGTTGCGGCGCCTTTCGCCGGCCGCGGTGTCGCGGCGCTCGGGACAGTATCGCAGAGGATACAGCCTCTTCGCTTGCTCCTTGCGGCAGACGAAAATTATCCGCAACGCCACCCCGTCAGGTTTCGGGATAGGTTCTATACCAGATCTTGGGCTTCTTGGATGAAGTCTGTCAGCTGCAGCAGGGTAACTCGCGGGTCATGCTTGCTCATACATAACCAAAAGGTCTTCCTCTATGAGTGGGCGGAGGTGGCGGTTGAGCTTCGAGCAAAAGTCCACGGGGCGCCCGAAGATTTCCGTCAACTCGTCTTGCAGGGAGAAATAATCAAGACCGAGGTTGCGGGTGGCGCCCGGGCGAAAATCGGCGAGCACATCAACATCGCTCATTGCTTCATCAAAGTCGGGGCGCAAAACCGAACCGAACAAAGCCAAGCGACGAATGCCATGGCGCTGACAAAAATCGTCAACTTGAGCTTGATCGAAGTGTATGGGTAGTTCGGCTACGCTCACAGTGTTAAGATTTTCTCGCTGACTGTTGCTTTGGCAAGAGTGCTTTCATTCACTAATTTTGAATGATGAATGGGCGGTTGGGCGGCCGGAGGCCGGAAGCGGAGGCGGCCAGGCCGCGATGTCTAATGTTGAATGCTGGATTTTGAATTTTGGATGATGAATGAAGAAGGCTCACGCGGAGGGCGCGGAGGGCGCGGGAGGATGAATGTTTATGGCAAAAGCAGGTCTACTTGCGCCGATAGATCAGGAAGCTTGCCGGTCGCAACATCCCAAACAATGGCGTCGTCCACGTCGTCGTATCCATGAATGATGCGGTTGCGAAATCCCACGATACGAGACGCATCGGGCAGTCTTTCGTAGGTCTCGGGGAAACGTTCGCGCAGCCGGACACATGCTTCACCAATGATCTCGAATTTTCTTTCCACGGCGGCACGACACATGGCGTCGGCTTGGTAGGACACTAAATCTTTTCCCCGGGTAAAGCGGGAGATGTCCTGCAGCGCTTGCTGGATGTCTAGGAGTAACTTGCTGCTTTCAGGCAGCATAAATTTGGCGGCTGGTTTGGTCGATGATCCGACGAAAGATCGGGTTGCGAATGGAGCGGTCGGTCAGGAGGTCTACAGGTCGATGGAAGATGTCTTCCAATCCTTCGGCGAGGGTCATGTATCTCTCGGCAATACCCGGTTGGTCATGGTCATGGAAAGTGACAACGATATCCACGTCGCTTGTTTCAGGGTTGTATGACCCGGTAGCGGCTGATCCAAAAAGTCGGAGTTCGCGAACCGAGAGTTTTTGGCAAAGGCCAACAACGCGGGGCTCGTTTATCTCTAGAGCGCTCTGGATTTGCGGAGCCATGTCGTAAGTAAGAATAGTGGCCTTAACAAGCGGCGGCAAGCTGGCGGAATGGCTGGGGGGCGGGGCGGAGGCCGTGATGGTTAATGTTGAATGATGAATTTTGAATGATGAATGGGGGGAACGGGAGGCGGAGGGGGGGAGCGTTAAATTATGAGTGTTGAATGATGAATTTTGACTGAGCGGCGGGATGGTTCTACTTGCGGAGGTTTTCGAGAGGGACAACGATCAGATCGAATGGTATCGGCACGCCGGCAACTTTGACAAAATTTGCGGGGCGTGCGTCAAAAAGTGCGAAGCCAGCTTCTTTGTTTTCCCATGCGTAAGGATGGGAGGTCAGCGGCGTGTAGCAGGCGCTGCGCAGAAATTCTTCGACGTCGGACATGGATGGAAGGTCGCCGAGCAAGGCTTCCTGTTCGATGAGGATCGCCAATCCGTCACGACTTGCCTCAAGTAAACCGCTGATGCGGGTGATGGGCGGAAACAGGGCATTGTGATTTGCCCAGCGAACCAAATACTCGAGCGGCGTGGCGGGAACGAGTCCTTGCTTGATGTTCCGGACGGTTCGACCAAATGACCCTCCGTAAGTGAATTTTCGGACAATGCTCTCGGTGCTGTCCTTCCAGACGTAGTGTTCCAAGCCGCCGAGCCTGGCCTGACTCAGGTCGTAGTCTGCAGGGATTCTTCGACCGGTTTTATCTGCCCAAGAGGTGAGGGCTCCAAGTTGGGCGATAATACCCTCGCCTTTTCCACCTGCTGCCAGAATTGCTCGGAGCTCATGGGCGGCTGCTTGCGGATCAATTCCAACAAGGTTTCGCGGTCGGTCGTCATATCGGTCACCATTCATCGGGACGAGTTGGCGGGCAAGTTAATTTGTCTGCGGCTTGGAGGGCGGGGCGGCCGGAGGTCGTGATGTTTAATTTTGAATGTTGGATTTTGAATGATGAATGGGGGAGGGAGTGGCTCTCACGGAGGCGCGGAGTGCACGGAGGGAGTTAGATTCAGGCAAGCTGCCGCCCTTGGTCGTGGCGCCAGATGGCGCGGGACCGGGCGGGCCTTCCTATAAGGAAGGAGTTGAGTTATCGAAGACTGAAGGATGAGGCTTGAAACCTGAGTCGACTAAACGGGACGGTGGAAAGGCATGAAAGTGGGAAAGTAGGATGGCTTTAGCCGGCGCCGAGGATTTTGCGGGCGAGGGGGAGGAAGGTGCGGGCTTTGTCGTGCCATTGGACGACGCGTTCCAAACGCCAGGCGGCTTCTTGGGCTTGGTCCTGGGGCATTTGCTCGAGCAGGGCTTCGAGGTCCATGAGGCGCTGGTTGGTGGCGTCCAAGCGGGGTTGGAGGCGCTGGCGGACAAAGCCGGCGATGAGGGGCTTGAGCATGTGCTTGGCACTATAGTAACGGGCGGTGCGTTCGCCGTTTTGCCCGTGGCGCTCGATGGCATCGAAGTCGTCGAGGGTGCGCAGGCCTTGGCTGACGGAGCCCATGCTGAGGCCGAGGCGGGTGGCGATGGCATCCATGGTGAGGGGTTCTGCCGAGGCGAAGAGGAGTCCGTAGATGGTACCAACGGAGCGGGGGTTGCCGAAGAGGTCGGCCAGGTCGGAGAAGACCTCAGCCAGGCCGTCGGTAAATTGCACCTCGGGGGCTTGGGCAGAGGGCGGGGCGAGGTCTGTGGCGGGCGAAGTCACGGGGCCAATATTGCCGCGCCAGGGCAGATATTCAATTTATTTTGAAAAATAGGGAGGAGAACACGCGGAGGGGGTGTTTAATGTTGAATTTTGAATGTTGAATGATGAATGGGGGAACCCGAGGCGGGGGATGTTGAATGATGAATTTTGAATGATGAATGGGGGAGCGAAGCGCGGCGGAGGAAATTAGAAGGCTGAGGCGGCAAACTTGAGTTTGCGCCGGAGGGAAACGGAGACGGCCCGAAGGCAAATAGGTCGCCAGAGCGACCAACTGACTCCGGAGGCGGGAGGGGGCGGTTAATGGTTAATGTTGAATGATGAATTTTGGATGATGAATGTCGGAGCAAAGCGGAGGTTTTTTTTTGCTGGGTCTTACTTTCCGGCGATGTGTGCCTCGAGTTCGGCGCGTTGGCGTCGGCCGCGCCGGAGGACTTGCAAGTAGCTGTTGGCGATGCGGAAGACGTGAAACTTGCTGCTCCCCATCGAGGCGCTCCGCGTGACCCATTTCACGGGAACCTCGCACCAAGTCGCGCCGGCGAGGAGGGGATAGAGTCCGGTTTCCGCGTTGATGGCGAAATCGGTGGCTTGGAACTGACATGCGGCGAGGACGTCCTTCTTGATGATTTTGAAGTTGTTGGAGAGATCGTTGACCTTGATGCCGAGAGCATGTCGGGCCAGCAAATGAAAGCTGCGGTTGCAAATCCGCTTGAGATAGGGGTAGCCGTAAAAACCGAAAGCCCAGCAGTAGCGGGAGCCGAAAACTACGTCATAGCCCTCCGCAGCCTGGTCGATCAAGTCGGCAACCTCCGAGATGTTGGCCAGGAAATCTCCGTCCATCATGAGGACATGGGTCGCCTGCGGAGGGACAGCTTGGAAACCTGCCCGCAAGGCGCGCCCCACGCCGGGGGGGTTGTCGCGGTGGATAACGATAATTTTCGGGTTGCGGCGGGCCAAGTCATCGGCGATCGATCCGGTGGAATCGGTACTGTTGTCGTCGACCACGATTACGCGGCAGATGGAACTGTCATAGCGGCGAAGCAGTCCCTGCACCAGCGGAGCGAGACAACCTTCCTCGTTGCGCACCGGTATCACCACGGCCAAGGAAACGGGCGACGGCGGTGGGGTCGGGTCGCAAGGGGTGAAGGTCGTCACAGCGGGAGAAAACGCGAAGCGTTTGGTGGGAAGGTGGGAAGGGGGCGATGGTTAATGTTTAATTTTGAATTTTGAATGATGAATGTCGGAGCGGGGGGAAGAGGCGGTGGTTAATGTTTAATGTTGGATTTTGGATGACGGAGGGAAGCGGAGGGAGGAGGGGGCGGTGGTTAATGTTTAATGTTGGATTTTGAATGATGAATGGGGGGACGGGAGGAAGAGTGGGAATGGGGCGATGGTTAATGTTTAATTTTGAATGTTGAATGACAGAGGGAAGCGGAGGGTTGGCTTATAGCCCGGTGTTGGCTAGGGCCTGTCTCACTGCTTAGGGTTTAGTGTTCGGCAGGAGAGGGAGCGTTGCTTTCCGACGCTGCGATAAGAAGGTCGACCACGGCGGTGAGCCAAATCATGTGGGTGCACTCGACGATGTTGTAGGAGCGGCTGTCGACCCAGAGGTTGAGGTCGGCGGCGGCGCCGAGAGGGTTGTCTTGGGCGAAGCCGGTGAAGGCGGCGATGTAGAGACCGAGTTCCTTGGCGCGCCGGGCGGCTTCGACCACATTGGGGGACTGGCCGCTGCTGCTGATCAGGATGAGGACGTCCTCTTTGTCGGCGTAGAAGTCGAGGGCGCGGGCGATCCAATGTTGGTAGCCGCAGTCGTTGCCGAGGGCGGTGATAAGGTTGGCGTCGTTGAAGGCCATGGCACGGACCCCGCCTTGCTTGGAAAAATCGGTGGCGAGGTGGCTGGCGATGGAGGCGCTGGCCCCGTTGCCGGCGAGGAGGATTTTGCCTCCTGCTGCGCGCGCGGCGGCGATGCGTGCTTCGAGCCGGTGGAGCAGGGCCGGGATTTCGGGATTGGCGAGGAGGCGCGAATATTCGGCCAGGTAGAGTGGAAGATTCATCTCGAGGCAGAGGCGGGGCCTTGAATGAAGAGGGTTGGCTTGGGCATGGGGCAGCGGAGGGGTCAAGGCTGGACGTCGGGGAGCTTCTCGCCTTCGCGGGTGAAGATGGTGAAGGCTTGGAGTTCGAGGGCGGGGACGAACCGGTTTTCGGAGGCGTAGCGGGCGACGGCGCTTTGCGGGTCGTAGATGTCGGGCTTGCTTATGACAATGACGCGGGGCGGGAATTTGAAGCGGATGTCGTTCCAGGCCGGGGCTTGCATGGCCCAGGCGCGGCCGGGGACCTCCTCCAGGGCGACGGGTGTGAGGTAAACGTAAGCGGCGGCAGCATCGGCGGCCCACCAGACTTCCTGGTTCGCGGCGAGGGCGGCGGCGGCCACTTTGGAGGCGGTGCGGTAATCGTCTTTGGCGTGCGACGGTCGCCAGCGGAGATTGAAGGCCGAGGCCATCCAGAGGATGGGCAGGAGCACGGCGACGGCGCGCCAGAAGACGGATTTTTGTCGGAGGGCCAGCTGCAGCAAAGCGGCCAGGATCAGGAGCAACGCGGGCAGCGCGGGGATGAAGTGGCGAGGCAGGGCGCGGTGGTCGAAGAGGAACATCGCAGCGAAGATGGCGAGGGTCGGGAGTCCGAGGGCCAGCGCCCAAGCTGTGACGGCAAGCTTGTTCCACGCGCGGGGCCGGAGTTGCCGGAGGGCCAAGAGGCCGAGGGCGGAGAGGATGGCCGCCAGCGGGAGCAAAGCGGGCGCACTGCGCCAGAGGGAACTCACGGGGTCGGCGCGGAGTTGGAGTTTGCCGGGTCCGAACCCGGAGAAGCCGAGAAATTCGTAGGCGATGAAGGGGATACTGAGGAGCGAGAGTCCGCCGCGGTTGTAGCCGCGCCCAGCTGCTTGCCAGGTGACGATGTAGTAAGCGGCGAAACCGAGGAAGAGAACCAGGGTGACAATGCCGGCGAGCCAGAGGGCCGGCTGTTTGGCCGGTTGCGTGCTTCTGCCGGGTATGACCAAGATGGCGAAGGCCAGAACGAAGGCACCGGCCCAGATGACTCCAAGCAGGCTGGAGGCCAGCATGACCACGGTGGCCGCAGCAAGGATGGCTAGAACGGCCTTGGGAAGAAGAGGGTGCGGGGTTTGGTCAATCGGGGTGCCATCCAGCGCGGATGCGGGGGGATTTGCGGTGAGTCGAAGCAAGGCAGCGGTGAGCCAGCAAGCCGCCGCATACTGCATGATGTAGGGGCGCGTTTCGTCCAAGTAGACCCAGAGGATGGGACAGACTGCGGCGAGAAGGCACGTGAGCAGGGCGAGTTGTGAGCGGTGGCGGAGGAGCAGGAGGAAGGCGAGTTGGCCGAGCACGAACCAGGGGAGGTTCGACGCGCGCATGGCCCACTCACCGCCCCCGAAAAATTTGTGCCAACCGTAGAGATACACCTGATAGAGGGGCATCTGGAGGGTGGATCCGCTGACGGCCTGGGCGTATTTCCACGCTTCGGCCGGATTCGGCGCCATGGCGACAATGAGAGAGAGAGCTTCGTCGATCCAGTAGCTCTGTGTGCTGATGGCGAGGCCGCCAACCATCGCGGATGCGGCGAGCACGGCGATGATCACGGCCCGAGAAAGCGGATGGGCGGTGGGAGCTGCTTGCTCTGGGGTGTCAAGCTGAGACATGGCGCCTTGAGTGTGGGGCAGGGGTTTGCGGTTGAGAAGGCGAAAGGGAGGGGGGGCTGCGGTGTTTAATGATGAATTTTGAATGATGAATGATAGAGGAGAACAGAGCGGGCGCGGTGTTTAATGATGAATTTTGAATGATGAATGATGAATGATCGGCGTTGGAGTGCGGTGCGCGGGTTGGAAAGGTGGGAGTCGGAGCGAAGCGCGGTTTTTAATGATGAATGAGGAATGATGAATGAAGAATGATCGGCGAGTTTTGCTTAGGCGCTCTTTTTGATG
>CAIZMQ010000178.1 GCA_903934135.1 uncultured Verrucomicrobiota bacterium | reverse complement strand
GGTGATGTCGCCGGCGCTGGCCTCGAGTCCGAATTGTTTCAGCGTGTCGAGGATGCTGCTCTGCATGGCGAGAAGTTCCGCCGGGTCGGCGGTCTGGCGGTCGCTCATGTCGGGTGAGTCGAGCAGATCGAGCGGCGGCATCTGGTAGTTCTCGATATGGATTTCGGGCACCGCACCGAGCGGGCCGGTTTCTTTCTTTTTCGGAGGCGCGGGTGCGGGTGGTTTTCTGACCGGGGCGGCCCCGGTATCAATGATTTTGGGCTCGGGGAAGGGAACGGCCGGTATCGCTTCTTCCTCTCCCGTGTCGTCCTCTTCGGTGTCCTCCTCATCTTCCATGCTCGTCTTCCGGCGCGTCCGGGCAGGCGTGGCGCGCTTCGAGCGCGGGGTGTTGGCCAGGGCTTCGTCGACCGCCGTCTCCTGTTCAAGACGTTTCTTTTCCAGCCTCGCCTCGCGCCGCACGCGAAACCATTCCGGCACCGCAACCATGACCGCTTGGCAGAATTTGACCGGGTGCATCCCGGTCATGAGGATGAGGCTGGCGAGGTAAAAAATGGTCAGGAGGATGGTTGCGCCGATGACCCCGAGCAGCCCGGCGAGCACGGTTTTCCCGAGAGCAAGCCCGATCCATCCGCCCGGACCGAGGATGTTGAAGTGTTCTTTCCATGATTGGAGGAGCCATGGTTGGATACCGGCCAGACAAGCGCCGGAAAGAATGAAGGCGGCCATCCACCCGAGGCGTTTTTTCAAGCCGAGGTCGGCCGTGAGGAATTTGGCCCCGCCGAAACCGATGAGCACGACAGCCAGCAAATAGGCGGCCGCACCAAGTAGGAAGTAAGTGAAACCAGCCACCACCGCGCCGACCGGTCCGATGAAGTTTTCCGTCACCGCCTCGGGCGCGCCCTGTTTGCTGAAGAAGAGCCAAGACGGCACATCGGCCGGTGAATAGGAGACCAGGGCAAGAAAAAGGAGGGTGCCGGCGCCGAGCAGGATGAGACCGAGCACCTCACTCCACGCTTTGCTGCTGCCTTCTTCTGTTGTTTTACCGCGCGCCAAGGGCATCTTCATAACAGGTAGGGGCCCCGGGCGACAAGGAAGGCGTTTGCCCGCGTGCGGTCGGCCTGTTAGGAGATGCGGCCTTCCAGCGGCGGAATCGCGCGCAGAGAATACGACCAAAGGAATTTCAAAATGAGTGATACCTCCAACCCACCGTCCCGGCCAGAATCCCATTTGCACGTTTCGGGCGATCTTCTCAAAACGGAATCGCTCGGTGAGAAAATCAAGACGATCACGGAAAGTCTTCCACCCGGCGGAGTGACTTTGGCCGAAATCCGTGACCTTGTCGGTCAGGATGGTCTTTTGATCCTCACCGCTTTTCTAACCATCGTGTTCTTGGTGCCGGTTTCAATTCCGGGTGTCAGCACGGTGTTCGGCGCCGCAATTCTGCTCATTGGAATCACGCGCCTTTTCGGCGTCAACCTGTGGCTGCCGCGTCGTATCGCGCAGAAGGTCTTGCCTTCGGAGAAATTGCATGCGGCCCTGAATCGCGGTGGTGTCTGGGTGCACCGTCTGGAGCGCGTCAGCCGCCCGCATCGTCTTCCGTGGCTCGCTTCCCCGGGGTTTATGGACAGTATCAACAACTTGGCACTGATCGCCGCGGCGGTCCTTTTGATGGCGCCGTTCGGCTTGATCCCGTTCAGCAATACCTTGCCGGCCCTCGCGTTGCTCTTTTTTGCCATTGGTCTGTTGCAGCGCGACGGCCTGTTCATTGTTCTCGGCCACTTCGCCAACGTTCTGACCGTGATATATTTCACGGTGCTGATTGTTGGCGGAGGTGCCGCCATCCGTGAGCTGTTTCTGCGGTTTTCCGGAAACGCGTAGGGAGCCGGGTGAAAGCGGTGTCTATTCCCGCCACGGCTTTGCCTCAGTAGAGCGATTCATGTTATAAAATAGGACATGAGTTCGTCCGACCAACCGGAAATGTGTTCCCCGGCGAATCGCCGTCTCGCACGATGCCTCGGCACGCTCGGCAATCGCCTTATCGCCGGAATCTTTTTCGCGATCCCGCTGGTCATCACTTATTGGGTGCTCTCCTTCGGCTACGGCGTGGTCACCGGTTTGAGTGATCCCTGGCTCAAAGCCTTCGGGGTGGATTTTCCCGGCGCGGGATTTGTCATCACGATCCTCGCTTTCATCGGTCTCGGATTCATGGCAACGCATGTCATCGGACGACGCTTACTCGACCGCTTCGAGTTGTTCATGCTGCGTATTCCGGTTGCCGGATCGATTTATTCCGGAGCAAAACAGGTCCTGCAGACCATCCAAGGCATGGGCAGCGGACCCAAACCGAAACGCGCGGTGGTTTTGGAATACCTTGTGCCGGGCAGTTATCTTTTCGGCTACGCCACCGGGCACTTCACCGAGGCGGGGAGCGGTCGGGAAATGACCATGGTTTTCGTACCCACCGCGCCCAACCCGACTACCGGCCTGCTCATCGCCGTCCCCGCCGGAAAAGTCCGGGACTGCGACTTAAGCATGGAGGAAGCAACCAAGATGCTTGTCTCGGGCGGCTTGCTCACCCCGCAGCGGTCCCTCTCTGTCCAAGCGGAAGTAGTGCCAGAAAAAGCATAAACGTCCGTTTGAATGTTTGAACGTCCGGGCCGGGCGGTGGTCGAAGTTGGTATGAAAGTCAAAGCCTTCAACCCCTACCGCAAATTCAACCGCACGCGCCATTCCCTCGGCGAACTAGTGGCCGCCGTCGGTGCCGCCACCGAAGACAGCCGCGAGGCCGTGGCCGCCCTCATCGACCTTTTCCAGACCGGTCGCGTCCAACTGCGTGATCACGGGCATCTGAAAAGGGTCCGGGTTAGCGCCTAACTCCTACAATTTTCATGGCAAGCAGGGTCGGGGCCGGGTGGCTGCCGGCCCTTCTTGTTTTCGTGGTTTGTCCGCGCATGGTGATCAGCTAGGTTGCCCGGGTGATTGACCGATATTCCCGACCCGAGATGCGAGCCCTCTGGTCCGACCAGCGCAAATACGAAATTTGGCTCGAGATCGAAACCCTCGCCTGCGAAGCTATGGCACGTCTCGGACAAATCCCCGAGGCAGACGCCAAGGCCATCCGCGAGAAAGCCAGGTTTTCCATTCCCGACATCCTTGAGATTGAAAAGCGGACCAACCATGACGTCATCGCCTTCCTCGAGAATGTGGCGGACTCGGTCGGTCCCGCCGCACGCTGGATGCACCAGGGGCTGACCTCCTCGGATGTCCTCGACACCACGCTCGCTGTGCAAATGGCCGCGGCGATCGATCTTTTGGTCCAAGGCGTCGATGAAGTCCGCGCCGCCGCCGCCGAGCAGGCCCGCGCCCACAAATTAACCCCCATGATGGGACGTAGCCATGGCATCCATGCCGAGCCAGTGACTTTCGGGCTCAAGCTGGCTCTCATGTATGACGAATTCGGCCGTGTCCGCGAGCGCCTCATCGAAATGCGCAAGCGGGTTGCGGTGGGGAAATTGAGTGGTGCGGTCGGGACACGGGCCCACTTGGATCCGCGCGTCGAGGAAGAAGTCTGCGCCCGGCTTGGCCTGAAACCGGCCACCCTTTCCACCCAGATCGTGCAACGCGACCGCCATGCCGAGTTCATCACCGTGCTCGCCTTGACCGCCAGTTCGATCGACCGCTGGGCCACCGAATTCCGGCACCTGCAACGCACCGAAGTCCTTGAAGTGGAGGAGTTCTTCGCCCAGGGGCAGAAAGGCAGCTCGGCCATGCCGCATAAACGTAATCCGATCACCGGTGAGCGTTTGAGCGGACTGGCTCGTGTCATCCGCGGCTATGCGGTTACGGCCTTGGAAAACGTCGCCCTCTGGCACGAGCGGGACATCAGCCACAGCAGCGCCGAGCGCATCATTCTTCCAGATGGCTGCACCCTGCTCGACTACATGCTCGCGCTCACCACCAAGCTGGTGCGCGGCTTGCAGGTTTATCCCGAGAACATGCGGGCCAATATGGACAAATCGCGCGGCCTCTTTGCCAGCCAGTCCGTCTTGCTCAAACTCACCGAGAAAGGCTTCGAGCGTCAGAAAGCTTACGAAGCCGTGCAGCGTGCCGCGCTCAAAACATGGGCGGGGGATGGCGAATTTCTGGCCAATCTTTCGGCCGACCCTGAAATCAGTGCCGTACTGGACCAGGCCGAGTTGCTCGATGCTTGCGGCCTCGACCGACATTTCCGTCACGTGGACAAGGTGTTCCGCGATCTGGGGATCGGCTAAAAGTTCCAGCGGCGCCCCGGCCCCAGTATGTTTTCCCGTCTTTCCGACAAATTGCAGGATGTCTTCAAGGACCTCCGGGGGCACGGACGCATCAGCGAGGCGAACGTCAACGATGCCCTCCGCGAAGTGCGGCTTGCCCTGCTCGAAGCCGATGTGCATTTCAAGGTGGCCAAGGACTTCATCGCACGGGTCAAAGAAAAAGCCCTCGGTGAGGAAGTGCTGCGTAGCGTCACGCCCGGCCAGCAGATCGTCAAAATTTTCCACGACGAATTGGCCGCGCTGCTCGGCGGCGATGCCGCGCCCCTCAATCTCGGACCGCAGGCGCGCATTCTTGTGGTCGGTCTGAACGGCGCGGGTAAAACAACCACCTGCGCCAAGCTCGCCGCATGGCTCAAGAAAAGCGGCCGCACGCCCGTGCTCATCGCCTGCGACTTGCAGCGTCCGGCCGCCATTGACCAGCTGGCCACACTTGCCGCACAGATCGGCGTGCCCATGTATCGTCCGGAACCCGGCGAAAAGAATGTCCTGCGCGTGGTTCGGGACGGCATGGAGTGGGCCAAGGCGCAGGGGCACAATGTTGAAATTTATGACACCGCCGGTCGCCAGGATCTCGACGACGAATTGATCGGTGAGCTGCGCAAAGTAAAAGACTTAGTCCAACCGAACGAAAGTCTCCTGGTCTGCGATGCCGCGACCGGACAACAGGCGGTCGGCGTGGCTGAAAAATTCCACGGCGGGGTCGGGGTCACCGGCCTCATCCTGACCAAACTCGATGGTGACGCGCGAGGCGGGGCCGCCTTGTCCTTGCGCGAGGTGACCGGTCAACCGGTCAAGTTCGCCGGCACCGGCGAAAAGATGGACGCCTTCGAGGTATTCCATCCGGACCGCATGGCCGGCCGCATCCTCGGGATGGGCGATGTGGTCAGTCTGGTGGAAAAAGCAGCGGAAAACTTCGAATTGGAGGACGCGGCCCGCATGGAAGCGCGGATGCGCGGCGGCAATTTCGACCTCAATGACTTTCTCGAGCAGTTCAAAATGCTTCGCAAGATGGGTCCGCTCGAGAATCTCCTTGGACTCATTCCCGGCATGGATAAAGTGAAGTCACCCGGCGTTGACGAGAAACAGATGCGCCGGGTAGAGGCCATCGTCCTCTCCATGACGCCCGGCGAGCGGGCGCGGCCCGACGTTCTCAACGCCCGGCGCCGTCAACGCATCGCCAAGGGCAGCGGGACGACGGTCACCGAAGTGAACAACCTTCTGCTCCGGTTCTCGGACATGAGAAAACTCATGAAAAAGCCCGGCAAACTGAAAAAAATGATGGCAAGGGCAGGCGGTATGGGCATGCTGGGCCGGAACTAACGAATAAATTATGGCAACGGCAATCAGACTCCGCCGCGAAGGCACCCGCAACAGCCCCTACTACAAAGTGGTAGTGGCCGACAAGCGCAGCCCCCGCGATGGCAAATTCCTCGAAATCCTCGGCAACTACGATCCGAAGAAACCCGGCACGAACTACAAGGTCAACGTGGACCGCATCGACCACTGGGTGAAAAACGGCGCGCAAATGTCCGACACCGTGCGCAGCATCGTCAAAAAAGCGCGCGCGGCGGCAGCCAAGGCGGCCTGACCTCTCCGGTCATGGAGGAATTCCTCAACTTTGTCCTGCGCCGCCTCGCCGGCCATCCCGACGAAGTCTTCCTCGCTCATGCCGCGGTGGAGGGCAAAGATGTTTACACCGTGCAGGCCCGGCAGACCGATCTGCCCCGCATCATCGGCAAGCGCGGTCAGACCATCCAGGCCATCCGCAGTCTCCTCGACGCCGGTGCGGCCAAACACGGCGGCAAGGTGCGCCTCGTGGTTCCCGATTGACCCTGTGAAGTCCTTCCCTTTTATTCTCGCCGCCCTCGCGTTGGCCGCGGCTTCCTGCGAACGCATCCCGCCCTCGGTCAGCGTCCCCGGTTACGGCGAAAAAAAAGCAGCCGAAGAAAAAGCTGAAAGCAAGCCCCTCGGCGCCGCGGAAAACCCACCGGAATTTTTCCCGCCGCAAGGCCGAGAGTAACCCTGTCGGGGCGCCGTCGCCTGCCCTTTCCCAAGGCAGGGGCGAGCGGTCTGTCCGTCTGCACCCTTCCCCATGGACACGCGCGCCGGGTATCCGCACCACCGAAACGCAGTCCCGCACTCTGCCGGTAATCTGCTATAGTCTGTCATCATGACCAATCGCCGCGGATTCGTCTCCCGCGAAGCCGAAAGCTTCGCCTGTGCCTTCCGCGGCATCGCCGCACTGCTCAGGAGTGAAGTCCATGCCCGCATCCATCTTGTCGCGACTGTCGCGGTCATCGTCCTCGGGTGGTGGGCTGAGATCACTTCCGGCCAATGGATCGCCGTGGTCCTCGCCATCGGCTTGGTCTGGGTGGCCGAGGCGCTCAACACCGCGATCGAATACGTTGCCGACCTCGCTCACCCCGACGAACACCCCGAAGTCAAAAAACTGAAAGACCTCGCGGCCGCCGCGGTTTTGTTCGCTTCGCTTGTAGCTCTCGCCGTCGGCTTGATTGTTTTTTGGCCACGCCTTTGCGCCATCTGCGCCTGATGGTACTGCCTCGAAGTTTATGCATTGAAATCATGGATTATATGCATAGATTGGGATCATGAGAACGACACTCGATCTGCCCGCCCCCCTGCTTGAAGAGGCCCTGAGAGTTACCCGACAGAAAACAAAAACGGCGGTGATCATTACAGCGCTCGAAGATCTCATCCGGAAAAATCGGACGCTCGGCCTCAAGAGATACAAAGGCAAAGTTGACCTGATGATCGACCTCGACAACCTGCGCGATCGCCGGAAGTGAGGGTGCTGGTCGACAGTTCCGTGTGGATCGATTACTTCCGCTCGGGGCGTCATGCGAAAGAACTTGAATCCCTTCTCGACGACGGCCGGGTCGTTATCAACGACCTAATCCTCGCCGAGCTCGTTCCTGCCCTGCACGTCAAGCGGCAGCCACGGTTGATCGACCTCCTCGGGGAGCTTCAACGGGAGCCCATGCAGCCTGATTGGGAGGGAGTCATTCGCCTGCAGATCACCTGCTTGCGTGATGGTCTCAATGGTATCGGAATTCCCGATCTGCTTATTGCCCAGAACGCCATGCGAAACGGACTGCAACTCATGACACGCGACGGCCATTTCCGCCAACTGGCGCGGTATGCACCATTGCAACTGCACTCTTCGGCGGATTGACCACTCGTCACTCGTTACCTGTCACCTTCCAAATTATTTGCCTCTCAACCTTCACACCTCCTTCCCATGACCTACCTCTACCTTGCCATTGCCATCGTGGCCGAAGTGATCGCCACATCTTCACTCAAAGCCACCGATGGATTCTCCCGCCTGCTGCCTTCCTTGATCGTCGCCTGCGGCTACGGAGTGGCCTTTTATTTTCTCTCACTCACTTTGCGGGTGATGTCCGTGGGCATCGCCTATGCCATTTGGTGCGGTGCGGGCATCGTGCTCGTCGCCCTCATCTCATGGATCGTGCTAGGGCAACGACTCGACGCTCCGGCGATCGGTGGAATGGCTTTGATCATTGCCGGTGTTGTGGTGATCAACCTGTTTTCCAAGAGCGTGTCGCACTGAAGCGGCTGCGGGTTTACCTTTTAGCCTCGTTGTATTTTCCGGCGACATACTCCCAGTTGACCACGTCCCACCACGCATCGATATATTCCCCGCGGCGGTTCTGATTTTTCAGATAGTAGGCGTGTTCCCAGACGTCGAGACCGAGGAGGGGTTTGCCGCCATTCATCAGCGGGCTGTCCTGATTGGGTGATGTTTCGATGACCATCTCGCCGTCAGGGGTGATGGTCAACCAGGCCCAACCGCTGCCGAAAACCCTCATCGCTGCGGCGGTGAATTCCTCTTTGAACCCGGCAAAACTGCCGAACGTGTCCTTGATTGCCTCGGCCAGATCGCCGGTCGGTTCTCCGCCCCCGCCGGGTTTCATCATCAGCCAGAAGAGCGAGTGGTTGGCGTGTCCGCCGGCGTTGTTGCGCAGGGTGGTGCGGATCTCTTCGGGCACTTCGTCGAGGTGTGCGACCAGCTCCCACACGGTCAGTTTGGACAGGTCGGGGTGACCCGCCAGCGCCTTGTTGGCGTTGTTCACGTAGGCCGCATGGTGCTTGTTGTGGTGGATCTTCATCGTTTCGGTATCGATGTGCGGTTCAAGGGCGTCGTAAGCGTAGGGCAGCTCCGGAAGGGTGAAGGGGCCGGTGGGAGCAGGTTCGGAGGCGTGGACCGGAGAGATCACTGGAAGGACGGCTGCGGCGAGGAGAACGGATAACTTTTTCATCGCCGCCATGCGATCACCGCAAAGGCATCGAGGCAAGCCGGGAGGTCTGATTGACTTGCCCGCTGCCTCCGTTACGCTGGCGCTGGGGCCCGGTATCGGGCGCCTTGGTTCATGAAGCACGTCCTTTTCATCTGCACGGGAAATGTCTGCCGCAGCCCGATGGCCGAGGGCCTTCTGCGTCACATGGCCGGCGACCGGGTCAAAGTTGCCTCGGCCGGCCTCGGTGCGGGCCATGGCCAGCCGCCCAGCGCCCACGCTATCGAGGTGCTGCGAAAAGAGGGTATCGATATCGCGGATATCCGCAGCCAACCGGTCAGCGCCCACCTGCTGCAGCAGGCGGATTACATTTTTACCATGACGCGGGACCATCTTGACATGCTGCTGCTTCTTTTTCCCGAGATGGCGTCGAAAACCCGCCTCCTGCGCTTCGAGGAGGCAGCCAAGGGCCGCCGCGCAGACGTAACAGATCCCATCGGGGGCACGCGGGCCACTTACGAGTCGTGCAAAGCAGACATCCAGCGCGCCATGTTCCATGTTATTCCATTAGTGACCGGAGAGAAAAAAACCATGAACACAGCCACCCAAACCCGGACGGCCCACGAACCTTCGGATATTGCCGCCATTGAGGAAACTGACCCGGCCATCGCCGCCGCCATCCATGATGAGGAACGCCGTCAGTTCGAAAACATCGAGCTTATTGCTTCCGAGAATTTCACCAGTCGCGCAGTGCGCGAGGCGCAGGGTTCCGCCCTGACCAACAAATATGCCGAGGGTTATCCGGGGCGGCGTTGGTACGGCGGTTGCGAGCATGTCGATGTGGTCGAGTCACTGGCCATTGAACGGGCCAAGGAACTTTTCGGGGCCGAGCATGCCAACGTGCAGCCCCACAGCGGCAGCCAGGCAAATACCGCGGTTTATTTTTCCGCGTTGGCCGTCGGCGACCGGATTCTCACCATGGATCTCGCCCACGGCGGCCACCTCACGCACGGGCACAAAGCGAATTTTTCGGGTAAACTTTACGATATTGTCCACTACGGGGTGAGCCGCGAGAAGGGGACGATCGATTATGATGCTCTGGCCAGATTGGCCGAGGAATGCCGTCCCAAGATGATCACCGCCGGTGCGTCCGCCTACCCCCGGATCATCGATTTCAAGCGCATGCGCGAAATTGCCGACGCGGTCGGTGCTCTTCTCTTCGTTGACATGGCCCATATCGCGGGACTCGTGGCAGGCGGGGCCCATCCCAGCCCGGTGCCGTATGCCGACTTTGTCACCAGCACGACGCACAAGAGCCTGCGAGGACCGCGCTCGGGTGTGATTTTGTGCAAGGCGCAATATGCCAAGTCGATCGATGCCCAGGTCTTTCCCGGGGTGCAGGGCGGCCCGCTGATGCACGTCATTGCCGCCAAGGCGATCTGCTTCCATGAAGCCCTCCAGCCGGACTTCCGCGCCTACGCGGCCCAAGTTGTGGCCAACGCCAAAGCACTGGCTGCGCGTCTCTCCATGCTCGGATACACCATCGTTTCCGGCGGCACGGAGAACCACGTACTCCTCGTCGACCTCCGGCCCGCGGGAATCAACGGCAAGGAAGCGCAGGAGACCCTCGATTTGGCCGGCATCACGGTGAACAAGAACGCCATCCCGTTCGATACCGAGCCGATCATGAAGACCGGCGGCATCCGTATCGGCACGCCGGCCATGACGACCCGCGGGATGAAGGAAGAGGAAATGATGGAAATCGCCGACTTGATTCACGCCGCGCTGCAGCAGTCGGGCAATCCCCAAGAACTCGAGCGATTGAAAGATCGCGTCCACGCCTTCACCTCGCGGTTTCCATTGCCGTAAAACGTTGTACATCAGGGTCCTAATCCCTGATCAGCCCTTAGCCTCTCTTGCGCGGAGGGAACGCTCCTTGCGGCGTTGAAACCCGGCCGCACCTAAGGAAAGATCGGGTGTCGGCCGGTAATATCGATTGCCTCAATCCATCTTTGAGACTAAGTCTCAAGTACGGAAGTTTTATGATTCGGCCCATGACATTCAGTCTCGAGCACAGCCCCCGCCGGGTGAGCAATCAGGTGGTTTCATTGGATGACACCAGTGAGTGGGCCAAGCATCTCCGGCGGGTCGGTTTCCGGGAGGGTGTCGAGGTCGAGGTCCTTTCGGGCCGCGATCCTGTCATGGTCCGTTGTCAAAACAGCTGTGTCGCCCTGCGTCGTTGCATGTTGGGGTGCGTGCAGGTCTGTGCCTTGCAGAAAGCCCAGCGCCGGATGTCCTCCGCCGCGCAATGAGCGGGGAAATTTGTCCCCTGGCTGCCTTCCGGGCCGGCGACCGCGGCCTCGTCCAACCTGGGGCCCCCGAACATCCGGCGTTTCAACGCCTCCTCGCCATGGGGTTGTTGCCCGGCTCGGAAGTGGCGGTCATTCAAGTGGCGCCGCTCGGCGACCCGATCGAGATCGAGTTCGGGGGCCTGCGCTTGAGTCTGCGCAAAAGCGATGCGGCAGCCGTGCAAGTCCTACGGCTTGGTTGAGCGGGTGGTGTGAGCATGAGCAAAGACAAAACCCGCCGGGTTCGCATCGCTCTGGTCGGCAATCCGAACACGGGCAAAACGACCCTTTTCAACCGCCTGACCGGTGCCCGCCAAAAAATCGGGAACTACCCGGGTGTCACGGTCGAAAAAAAATCCGGTCCCTGGGAAAGCGGCGGACGCGCCTTCACCCTCGTCGACCTCCCCGGCACTTACAGCCTTGCGGCATCTTCGCCCGATGAACGCGTGGCGCTCGATTTCCTGGCGGGCCACCTCGACGGCGAAGAAAAACCGGACGCCGTAGTCTGCGTGGTCGATGCATCCAATGTGGTGCGCAATCTTTTCCTCGCCTCGCAAGTGGCCGACCTCGGCCTGCCCATGGTCATCGCGCTCAATATGGCCGATGCGGCGGACCGGGCCGGGATCACCATCGACCCTACCCTGCTCTCGCGCTGTCTCGGGGTTCCGGTCGTCCGCATGGTCGCGACCAAGGGCGAGGGGATAGATGCTCTCGGACATGCCGTGGCGCAAGCGGTCGACCACGGAGCCCTCATGGCGCAGGTACCTTGGCCGGAGGCGGTGGACCGCGCCGTGAAATACCTCGCCGCCGGATTGGAAAAAGAAGGGGCGAGTCTGCTCGCACCCGGCGAACTGCGCCGCATTCTTTTCGATCCCCGCAGTGCCGTGCTGGAGCGTGCCGGTTGGCCCGCAGGCTCGGACCCTGCCCCGCTGCTTGGCGCCGCTCGCGATGTCCTGTCTGCTGCGGGATGGCACCCGCTTTCCGCCGAAGCGCTTCTCCGCTACGAGCACCTCGGCCATCTCACGGCCGCCGCGGTCAGCTTCCCGGAAAAGCGGCGACGGTCCCCGACCGAGCGCCTCGACACCGTGCTGACCCATCGCGTCTGGGGATTGGCGGTTTTTGTCCTGATGATGTTTGTTGTTTTTCAATCGATTTACCGCTGGGCCGGACCCTTTATGGAAGCGATCGAGGCGGTGGTCGCACACGTCGGGGAGCTGGTCGCGCCGTGGCTTGCCCCGTGGCCTGCCTTGCAGAGCCTGGTGGTTGACGGGGTTGTCGGCGGGGTGGGCGGGGTGATTATTTTCCTGCCGCAAATTCTCATCCTCTTTTTCTTCATCGCCCTTCTCGAGGACACCGGCTATATGGCGCGCGGCGCGTTTCTCATGGATAAAATGTTCGGCTGGTGCGGGCTCAACGGGAAAAGTTTCGTGCCCATGCTCTCGAGCTATGCGTGCGCCATTCCGGGCGTCCTCGCCGCGCGTACCATCGAGGATCCACGCGCCCGACTGACCACGATTCTGGCTTCCCCGCTGATGAGTTGCTCGGCGCGATTGCCGGTCTACACGCTGATGATCGGCGCATTTATCGAGCCTTCCTTCGGCGCTGGCCTGGCCGGAGGGATGCTTTTCGCCATGCACGTCGTCGGCCTCGCTGTTGCCATCCCCGTGGCTTGGACGGTCAACAAATTCGTCCTGCACACCCGGCCGCAACCGTTTCTTCTCGAGATGCCGCCTTATCGCCTGCCGCGCTTGCGCGACATTTTCTGGCGGATGTGGGAGCGCGCGCGGGAATTCCTTGTGCGCGCCGGGACGGTGATTGTGGCCATGACCATTGTCATCTGGGCCCTGGTTTATTTCCCGCGTCCCGCTGATGTGCGTGAACGCGTCACGGCGGACTTGTCTGTGCTTAACGACAACTCTGCGATCGACCGCGCCGTCGATGCCGCCTACCTCGAGCAAAGCTATTTGGCCCGGGCTGGACGCGCTCTGCAGCCGGTTTTCGATCCGGCCGGCTTCGACTGGAAAATCACGGTGGGTGTGCTGGCCAGTTTTCCCGCGCGCGAGGTCATCATCTCCACGCTGGGAACGATTTATGGAGTCGGACACGATGCTGATGAAGACTCCGACGACTTGCGTTCGGCCTTGACCCGCGATTTCTGGACGCACGGGCCGCGCGCCGGGCACCCCGTGTTTACCGTACCCGTCGCCCTGGCCGTCATGGTTTTCTTCGCCCTGTGCCTGCAGTGCGGCGCGACTGTGGCCGTCATGGCCAAAGAGGCCGGCTGGCGCTGGGCGCTTTTCGGCTTTGCCTACATGACCGCCCTGGCCTGGCTCGGTGCGGTCTTGACCTTCCAACTCGGCACGCTTTGGTTGGAGTGGTCATCATGATAGAAATATCTGTCCTTGTCGCGGTGGTGGGTGGCGCACTTTTGTATTTGGGCCGCTGTTCTTGGTTGCGCCTGCGCGGAGCACGCGGGAACTGTTGCGGAGGCTGTCCGCTCGGGCGCCCCAAGATCGGGCTGGCGGCCCGTCCGGGATGGCCGTTTAGTGGCAAGAAGGTGAAGGCGCCCGCCGTCTTTTTCCTTGCCGGGGCCTTCGGACTTTGCACGGGTGCGGCGCAATTGACCACGAAACAGCGCGCGGACGCAGAGCGCACCGCACCGCTGACCGTGCCCACTCCGGCGGAGTTGTTTTCCGCCATCGACAAAGCAGGCAAGCCGGACTGGATGTCATTCTACCGAGCGCCTGTGCCGACGACCTATCCGACCAGGCCGCGCACCGCACTCAATCTCGGCGCGCTCATCACCGACGGCTACGTGGCGGTCGAGGCACAGGACGGCCAGCAGGTCAAAAATACCGGCAAAGATATCATTGCCCTGGCCGGCGCACTCGGGGTGGGCGAGGATGTTCTGGTGCGCGGCAAGAGCATTGCGGACTTTGCCAATCAAAATGACTGGTTCGCCCTGCGCGAGGAACTTGAAGCAACCACCAATGATGTCCGGCGAGCCATGATAGCGCAACGCGATGAGGCCCTTGCTTCTCTCATCACCGCAGGTGCCTGGCTCCGCGCGCTCGAAGTGGGCAGCCGGGCCGCCGAACTTAGCGGAGAAGAAAAATCCGCCGGCCTCCTGCGCCAAGCCGAACTTGTCGGGTGGCTGCGCGAGGAATTGCAAGTGCTGCCGGAAAAATCACGCAGTGATGCGTCGGTCATCCGGACGGATCAGGCTTTGGCCTCGCTCGAGCAAACGATGCAGGGGATGGAACCGGCGGAATTCGGTGAGAAGCGTGTTCTCGCGGTCAAAGAAACCACCACGCAGTTCATCGCCGCCATGGCCGCCAAAGAACCATGAAGCCGCCCACCTTCGTCGTTCTCGTCATTCTCTGGCCCTGCCTGTCCTCCGCGCGACCTCCGGCCCCCGATATATCCCCTCCTGCAACCCTGCCCGCCCCCGCAACCCTCCGTGTCAGGCTGGCCGACCTTGGCACAGCCCTTTCCAACGAGGGATTTAAAATGCGGGATCGTGTCTGGAGCGGCCGTGTCGAGTCGGGACAACCACAACGGCTGGTGGTGAACCTCTTCCGGGGCAATGATTACTGGTTTTGCGCGGCCGTTGAGCCGACGGACGGGAAAGCAAAGCTGACCCTTTTCGGTCCTGACGGCCGGGCCGTGGAGGCCGTGGAGCACCAAGAACCGGGCCTCGCTGCTGTTGGCGTGACAGCGGAGACCACGGGCCAGTATTTTGTGCAGCTCGAAGCCACCGGGGGACCGGCCTCAGATTTTTGCCTTCTTTATCTTTATAAATAGAACCGCCTGCCATGACCACCGAGACCACCGAAAAACTCCAGGGACCTGCCGTACGCCAGTATTCCGTCTTTCTCGCCAACCGGGTCGGCGCTCTCCTCGAGGTGGTCAAAATGCTCTCCGAAGCGCGCGTGGTCGTGCTCGCCTTGAGCATTCAGGACTCCTCCGAAACGTCGATCGCGCGGATCATTGTCAGTGACCCCGAATTGCTCGAAGAACTGTTTGACCGTCACGATATCGCCTACGGCGCCTGCGAGGTTGCGGTGGCCGAACTCGAGGAAGGCGCCTCCGACCTTCCCCGTCTCCTCGCCGCCCTGCTCGAGGCCGAAGTGAACATCCTCTTCAGCTACACCCTGCTGGTACGTCCCCGCGGACGTCCCCTCGTCGCCGTACACACTGACGATTTGGAATGCGCGAGCGCCGTGCTTGAGGGTCGGGGTTTTCGCGTGCTGCGGCAGTCGGACCTCTCGCGGTAGCCCCGGCCCCGATTTGTCGCGGCGGTCTATGGCTGCCCGGAGGAAGTGCCCTCTGCGCCGTCATTCTCGCTTGCCGCAGCAAGCAGGGCGGGGGGCTGGGCCGTTGTCTTGGCCCCGAGCGCGCGTAGTTTTTCGGTATGGCCAATAAGGTTGCCGCGCCCGTCACGCAATTTGTTCATCGCGTCATCATAACTCTCCTGCGTCTGTCGGATGCGCAGACCGATATTTTCAAGATCACGGCAGAAGGCGGAAAATTTGTCATAGAGTTTTCCACCCTGTTCGGCGATTTGCACCGCGAAACGGCTTTGTTTGTCCTGCTGCCAGAGCTGCGCAACCAGCCGCGCAGTGGCCACGACATTGGGTGCCGTGACCAGCACGACGTTCCGCTCCAATGCCTCGCCGATAAGATCCGGCGCGGTGTCCAGCGCGGCGTGGAGCGCGGGTTCGATCGGCACGAAGAGAAAGACAAAGTCCGGCGAATTGATGCCGGCCAGATTCGCGTAGTCTTTCGACGAGAGTTGCTCGATGTGCCGGCGCAGGGCATCGGCATGTTCCTTCGCCGCCGTCGCGCGATCCCCGTCGCCGGTCGCGCTGCACTGGCGTTCGTAGGCGACGAGCGAGACCTTGGCGTCGATGATCAGCTGCCGGCCGCCGGGCAGATCGAGCACCACGTCGGGCTGCAAGCGCCGGCCACCTTCGCCGGTGGCCGAGACTTGGGTGCGGAAATGCTGGCCTTTGACCAACCCCGCTTTTTCCAGCACCGACTCAAGGATCATCTCGCCCCAGTTGCCGCGGGTTTTCGACTGACCCTTCAGGGCTTGGGTGAGGTTGCCCGCTTCGCGTGACACCTGCTGGTTAAGCTCGCTTAGGCGCCGCACTTCCTCGGTCAGGGCATGACGCGCCTTGCCTTCCTCCCCGTAGGCCTCGTGGACCTGGCGTTTGAATTCCTGCAAACGCTCGCCGAGCGGACCGAGCAACTGTTCGAGTTGCGCCCGGTTTTGCTCGGTGAAGCGCTTCGATTTGTCTTCGAGGATGGACGACGCGAGGTTTTCAAATTCCGCTTTGAGGGCCGCGCGTGATTCTTCGAGGCCGGCCGCCTTTTGTTTTTCGGTGGCCAGTTCTCCGGTGTAGTTGCGCAATTGCGCGGCCAGGGTGCGGCGTTCCTCGTCGAGGGATTGGATTTGCCGGCTGAGCTCCGCGGCCTGCGATCGGGCGGCCGCCGCTTCAGCCCCGGCGCGCACCGCACGCAAGTGCCCAAGGAGAAAACCGACCAAGCCCCCGACGAGCAAAGCCGCCACTGCCCACCAATAATGCTCATCCATGGCCGCTATCTTTAACACGAGTCGCCCCGATGTTCCAAAGAATGCCGGTTTCGGCTGCCCAGGAAGGCTTGCACTCTGATGGTTGCTTCCCGCCGTACCGTCCGCTATAAGCACGGGATGAGTATTTCGACCGCCACCGCCCGCGGCCCGGCTTCAGCCCAGCAGAATGCAAAGCTGATGAACGGCGCGGAGATTCTCGTCAAGTGCCTTGAACTCGAAGGAGCGGACACCATTTTCGCTTACCCTGGTGGGGCCAGCATGCCTATCCATCAGGCACTTACGCGCTCAAAACAGATCCGCACGATCCTCCCGCGCCACGAGCAGGGTGGGGTCTTTGCCGCCGAAGGTTATGCTCGCGCCACGGGTAAAGTTGGCCTCTGCATGGCCACTTCCGGACCCGGTGCGACCAACCTCGTGACCGGCCTGGCCGATGCCTTCATGGATTCCGTGCCGGTCATCGCGGTCACCGGTCAGGTTCCGCAGGAAATGATCGGACGAGGCGCTTTCCAAGAAACCGATTTCTTCGGCATGACCCTGCCGATTGTGAAGCACAGTTACCTGATCTGGGATATCCGGGAAATTCCTCGCATCGTCAAAGAGGCTTTCCATATCGCGACTTCCGGTCGCCCCGGCCCCGTGGTCATCGACCTGCCGAAGAATATCCAGAACCAAAAAATGGAGCCGGTTTTTCCCGAGACGATCACCCTGCGGGGATACAATCCGGACAAGCGTGCAACCGACGAGCAGTTGCTCGAGATGATCCATCTCATCAAGCAGTCGCGCGAACCCATGATTTATTGCGGCGGTGGCATCATCACGTCGGATGCCTCGCCCGAGTTGCTCGAATTTGTCGAGCGCGCCCAAATTCCCGTGGCCACCACGCTCATGGGTATCGGGTGCTTTCCCGAAACGCATCCGCTCTCGCTCAAGTGGCTCGGCATGCACGGCACGGTTTACGCCAACAATGCGGTCAATGAAGCCGACCTCCTCCTTGCCATCGGCGTGCGCTTCGACGACCGCGTGACCGGCAAAGTGGAAAAATTCGCGGAACACGGGACGATCGTCCACGTCGACATCGACGATTCCGAGCTGGATAAAAATAAGGTCGTCGCGCTTCCGATCCTCAGCGACGTGAAATACGCGCTCAAGCGCCTCAACGAGCTCCTGGCCAAGGAAGGCTTCGAGCGGGTCAAGGGCCACAAATTCGAGCGCTTCAAGCCATGGTATGACAAAATTGCCGCTTGGAAAAAAGCCCAGCCTTTCCGTTACAAGGACACGGATGATGCGATCCAGCCGCAATACGTCATCGAGCAGCTTTACAAACTGACCAAAGGCCAGGCCATCCTCACCACCGGGGTGGGGCAGCACCAAATGTGGGCCGCGCAGTATTACGATTTCGACAAGCCACGAACCTTCATAACTTCGGCCGGTCTCGGTGCCATGGGCTTCGGATATCCCGCCGCCATGGGCGTGAAAGTTGCCTGTCCTGATGTCGAGGTCATCGACATCGACGGCGACGGCTCTTTCCTCATGAACGTGCAGGAGCTGGCCTGCGCCCACGTCGAAAAAATCGCGGCCAAGGCTATCATCCTCAACAACCAGCACCTCGGCATGGTGGTGCAATGGGAGGACCGTTTTTACGAGAGCAACCGCGGCCACACCTTCCTCGGGGACCCCGAGGACACCGCACGCATTTACCCCGACTACGTGGAGATTTGCAAAGGCTTCGGTGTGCCTTGCGAGCGCGTCATCCACAAAAAAGACCTCCTGCCCGCGCTCCAGCGGATGCTCGATGCCAAAGGTGTCTACGTCCTCGACGTGATGACCCCTTACACCGAGCACGTCTTGCCCATGATCCCGGCGGGCATGACCTACAAGGACATCATCACGGAGTAGTTTTTCGGCCGCCACCCCGGCGGCCTCGTGCCCATGCCCGAAGACGCCCCGACGCTGGATCTCAGCGCCCTCGACTTCCGTCCCTCCTGGGCCAAGGACCCGTCGTCGGCCCCGCCGCTCGAATCGCGCGAGTTCCGTGAACCGCGCGAGCCCCGTGGTCCGCGTCCAGACCAGCGCGGAGGCTTCAGCCGCGGAAAACCGCCGAACCGCGATCGCAAGGAATTCCGCGGACCGCCGGACCGCGATAAGTTTTCTGGTCCCCGCCGCGCCGAACGTCCGGCCCCGCCCCCGAATCCTTTTCCTTGGCTCCGTATTGCCTTCACCGCCACCGCCCCCGCGGTCGAAACCGTCGCCCAGCAAGTCCGCCATACCGGCAAAACCTTCAGCCTCTTCGATATCGCCCGCATCCTCCTGCGCAACCCGGCCTCCTACACCATCGACCTCACCTCCGCGCCGAAGCAACCGGAAGGGCCGTTCTATGTGGTCGACGTCGACCGGAGCGTGTGGCTCAACCGCGACACCGCTTTGCGTCACCTCCTGCGCAAGAAGCGGGAAGAACTCTACCGCGCCGAGACCGTCGAAATCGAACCGCCCAAAGGCAATTTCCCGGTCGTCGCGGTCTGTGGCATGTCCGGCCTCCTGCTCGGTCCGCCGAACCATCATGACTTCGAACGCAAGCTCCGCGACCTTCATCGCGAACGTTTCGCCCGTCTCGACTTCGAAACCTTCCGCTCCCGGTTGAAAATGGAACGAGATCCGGAAGTGATCGAGAAGTGGCGCGCCGAAGCTTCGAAGTCGGTCGAGTATTACCCGCTCGAAGGCGAGGTTCCGGAAAAACTGGCAGACCTCGCGGCAGTGGAACGCCACTTCGACACCCACCATGCCGCCGCGCACCTCAAATTTCTTGATCTTGCCCCCGTGCCCGGCGATCCGAAGACCACGGCCGTCGATCCCGCTCTCGCCCCCTTGCTCAATTACGCGCGCGACGAAGAAGAGCGATTTCCCCTCCGTCTGGCCCAAAGTTTGAGCCGCGCGCTCAGTGGTGCCGGCCTGCGTTTCCACAAAAGCGCCAACCGGACCACCTTCGTTTCCGCCTCCCGCTCGCGGCATCTCAATCTCGAAGAAACACCGGTCAGCGATTCCATCCGCAAAATCATCGAGACCATCCGCGGCAAAAAGTCTCTCCGCCGCACCCAGCTCCTCGACCTCCTCGCCCCGGCCCCCGCCGCACCGCCAGCCGAATCACCCCTGCCGGCTCCCGCCGATCCGGCCCGTGATGCCGTGATCAACGATCTTCTTTGGCTCACCCACGAAGGCTACGTGATCGAATACGCCGACGGGCGTCTCGAGTCGGTGCCTCAGCCGAAAAATCCTCCGAAGCCGGCCGAAGAAAAACCGGCCGTGGCCGAAACCGTGGCCGAAGTCGTGGCACCTGCAGACACCGCTCCTGTCGTGACCACGGAAGAGCAGGCTCCGGCTGGTTCCTGACTCACTCCGCCTGGCCGATCAGGTCCCCTCGCTCGCGATAATATTCGTAGCGCGCCCGTACCGCGGTGATGTAAGCCCGGGTGCTGGCGATATCCATGGCCCGGCGCAACTCCTCGGCTGTGATCAACTCGCCACCCGACCAGCGTTGCACGCGGCTGCGTCCGGCATTGTATTCACCCAAGGCGAAGGGCAACGGATCTTCCTGCGTGGACCAATGACGCAAAGCGCGGCCCAGATACCAAGTGCCGACCTCGATGTTGGTTTTCGGGTCGAGCAGGTCCTCGGGAACGAAGGTTTCGATCCGTTCCGCCGTCGCCCAGTCCTGCGCCGCCGGCTCGGTCACCTGCATCAATCCGCGTTCGCCGTGACCGCCGAGCTTGTCGGGGTGGAAACGGCTTTCTTGCCAAATGACCGCCTTGACCAAGAGAGGGTCCACGCCATTTCGCGCCGCGGCCGCGGCAATTTTGTTGTCATAGGCACTGTGACGTCCGAAACCGGCCCATGCGGTCAGGCGGTAGAAGGGATCCTTATCGGCCAGAAGCAAAACGGCGGCCGCCGTAGCCAAGAGGAAAATCGTGGCACCCGAGATCCAGATGATGCGCTTGGCCATGAAGGCGTAATTTAACCCCACATGGCTTTCGCATCCAGAGCTATGCGCAGCCACCCGCAGATCAGCACCAGAGGTCCGCGTAAGCGTCGGCCCACCGGCGTGTCGCTTCCGCGTCGGGCAACACCTCCACGAGGCGCGGTGATCCGGCCGGAAACGTGTCGGCCGGGTCTGCCACGACCCCGTAGTGCCAGCCGAACATTTCCGCCCAGCCGCGCAGACGCAGTTGGTGCGTATTGAGAAACGCCGCGTGCTGGAACATGCGGTCGAAAATTTGTCCGCCCGCGTTATTGATCACGGCCAGAGTGATCTCGGCTTCACCGAGTTGCGCGGACGGCCACAGTCCGGCCAGGTCGTAAAGCGCCGACAAATCGCCGAGCAGTGCCGCGGTTGGCCGATCCGCTCCGGCCAACCCGAGGGCGGTTGAGACCAAACCATCGATCCCATTGACGCCGCGGTTGGCGTGGATCGTGCGATGGTTTTCTGTACGCGGTGCGGCCAGATCCCATTCGCGGATCGGCAGGCTGTTGCCGAGGAAGACCCGCGCATCATCGGCCAGGCGGGTGGTCAGCATACGGACCAATCCGGCTTCGCTGCGCGGTTCCGCACGGAGCATTTTTTCCAGTTGCTCCGCCGCCGCGCGGTCGCGGGAGAAGAGCGGACCGGCGAGGCCGGCCTTCGGTGCAAAATCCGCGCAAATTTCGCGGAAAGCCGCCAGTGGCACCACCGGTGATGCGGTGGCCAGACCGGGAAAGTTCACCGTCGAGACGTGCAACACCTTCCAGTGTTCGCATTCGCGCCAGAAGCGCGGGGTGGGTACCCCGCCGATGCGGATCACGCCATCGCAGGCCGCGCGGCATTCCGGCGTAGGCAATATGCGTTCGCCGGAGTGAAGGCTGAATTCCTGCAGGTTGCGATGATCGCGCAATTGGGAAACCGACTCGAGGTAGAGCGGGCTATCCAGCGAGGCCAGCCATGGTGCCAGCGCGTGCGCGTCTTGCGGATCGAGCGACGAGACAAGCACGAGGGGATGACGCACTTTCCGGAAAAAGTCTTGGCAAGCCCGCCGGGCACCCTGCGTGTCCATCCATGGTCTTTCGCGCGGCGGTTCCTCCGGACTCCCCAAGGCGATGCTTTCGACCGCGCCCTCCACCAGCGGATCTTCGAAGCACACGTTGAGATGAAAGGGTCCGTGTCGTGGGGGCAAACCTTCGAGTTCCCCCGGCGTGTCAATGTCGACCACCGGCACGGCGGCGGCGGCAAAGAGCGGCAACTGGTTGATCGTCTGCGGTGCGCCCGTGCCGCGCAACCGGCGGGGACGGTCTGCCGTCACGGCGATGAGACGACGTCCGCCGTGCGCCGCTTCGAGCATGGCGGGCAGCAACTCGGCGGCTGCCGTGCCCGAAGTGGTGATGACCGCGACCGGCCGCCCGTCGCGCGCCTCCCGCCCGAGCGCGAAAAAAGCCGCGCTGCGTTCTTCGAAAAATGAAACCACTTCGAAGGATGCACGCGCCTTATCGCAGGCCAGCACGAGGGGGGCATTGCGCCCGCCCGGACACAGACAAATCGTGCGCACGCCCGCCGCGTGCAGCGCGAGAAGAATTTCCGCGGAGAGCGCGCGGTTCGTTTGCGCCGCGTTCAAAGTCCGAGGTTGCCGCGGGTGGCGGCGAGTTTGAGTCGCAGCTCGGCCGTCTCGCGCGTGAGGTCACTGCCCGCGACCAGACCGCATCCGGCCCCGCAGCGCGCCGATTTACGGTCCCACTGCACACCGCGGATCGCTACGAGGCAGCGGGCGGTGCCGTCGGGCAGGGACAAGCCAAAAGGCGCGGCGAAAGCCCCGCGCTCCGCCCCGTCCAATCGCTCCGTCCACTGACGCCAGTCTCCGCGGGGAGCGATGCCCACGGCCGGCGTGGGATGAAGCAGGCGCACCAAGTCCGCAAAGGCCGGAGTTTGCGCGGGCGCGACCCGCAGGTCGGTGCGCAGGTGGGAAAGAATCCCGATGCGCCATAATCTGGTCGCCCCGCGGGTCACGCTGCCGAGTGGCGCGATCTGCGCGGTCAAATCCTCCAGCACGAGCGCGTGTTCGTTCCGCTCTTTGGGGTCGTCCATCATCTCGTCCGGGGCACGTCCGGCCCGCGCCGTGCCGGCCACGGCCATGGTATGGATTTCCACGCCGTCGCTGGCGAAGAGCAATTCCGGCGAGGCTCCCAAGCAACCGCCGTTCGTATCCCAGTATCCGTAGGGCATCAATCCGGCCGGGAGGTTTGCCAGCGCACGCAGGGCCCGCTCGAGCTCGGCTTCCTGCAGCGGGCCGGCGCTCTGTTCAAAAACGGCGGGCACCGCTTTCGATAATTCGCCGCGCCGCAGGGCCGCCTGCACGGCATGGAAAGTCGCAGCGAAGGCGGTGACATCGAATTCTCGCCACGTACGCGCGGACGTCTCACCTTGCAATTGCTGCGCCAGCCCGTCGGGCGAAACAGCGGCGGCGTGCGGGTAGATACGCCAAGGCTGCAGGTCGCGCAGCATGAAGTCCGGCCGGTAGAAGGACAAATGGGCCGGGTGCGGCTGCGCGGACTTCACCGGTTCGCCCCACGCGATAATCCAACGGTCCTCGGACCAGGCAAAGAGCGCACCGGACTGCAGGAAGGCACGCACGCTTTCCGCCGACGGCGAAGAGCGTCGCAACCAAACAGCGGCGGGATCGGTTCTTGGCGTGCTTGGGACGTTCAGCATCATAAAGATTTACGTCCCGCGCAGTGGCCCGGGATTCGGTGTCCTCTTAACCGCGCAACTCGCGCTCGGCTTGCAGCCAGTCGGACTCCGGATCGCCCGGCAAACCGAGATTTTTCCGGCGCTCGGCGAGATAGTAGGCCTTGAGAGAGATGTCTTTCATGGTGACCGAACCGACAAGGCCGACCACTTCCGATTTTCCTCCCACCCGGCGGGTCATGACCCGGGTCGGGGTGGCGATGGAGGCGCGGCTGCGGGCGGCGACCGGTTTGCGCGCCGTGGTTTTTTTGACCGCCTTTTTGGCCGGCTTGGCGGCGGACTTTTTGACTTTTTGCATATTCCAGATGTGTGTTGAGGGGTTAGTTAACTTGGGAGGCCTGCCGGGGGCCAAGTTTTTTCGGCTTTCACCCTGCGTTCGCGGGTTTAGGCTGGGGATGTGGGTATTTCCTTGGCCGAATTTTTCATCCGGTGGTTCGTCACCGCGGTGTCGGTCTTCGTCGCGGCTTGGATCGTGCCCGGGATCGATTATACCAGCTTCACCGGTCTGGCCTTCGCCTCGCTCCTCTTGGGCATGATCAATGCCCTGGTGCGCCCCCTGCTGCTCATCCTTTGCCTGCCGCTTATCCTCGTCACCATGGGCCTCTTTATCCTCGTGCTCAATGCCCTCCTCCTCTGGTTCGTCGCCGGAATTTTGCCGGGCAGCTCGTTCACCGTGTCGGGCTTTTGGGCTGCCTTCTGGGGCGGTCTCGTCATCAGCATAATCAGCTGGATACTCAGTGCTTTTTTCCGCGGTAGCGACGGACGCATCTACCCGCTCACCCATCACACGGTGATCAAACAGGCGCGGGGTCGCACCCTCGACTGATCATGGTGCCCGCGGGCTTGCGGCGGTGGTTGGAGGGTGGACGGCCCGGCCTCAAAGTCTGTGGCATCACCCGCGAGGAAGATGCCTTGGCGGCCATCACGGCCGGGATTGATGCGCTCGGCTTCAATTTTTATCCCAAATCAAAACGTCACGTTCCGCTGGCGGACGTGGCCGGATGGATCGCGCGCTTGCCGGAGGAAATCGGCCGCGTCGCCGTGGTGGTTAACGCGGATGAAACGCTCCTGGACGAACTGCAGAGCAGCGGACTCTTCCATGCCTTCCAATTCCACGGCGGCGAAGCGCCGGAAATCTGTGCGCGTTGGGGAGGGGATTTTTATATCAAGGCCCGCCCGATCTCCGATCAAGACTCCGCGGTTGCCGCCTTGGCCGATCCCGCGCCGTGCCTGCTCCTTGATGCGCACGCCCCCGGGGAATTCGGGGGCACCGGACGGGTGATCGATTGGTCCTTGGCCGCGCGCGTGGCGCAACAAGCGCAATGCCCGGTTGTTCTCTCGGGTGGATTGAATCCGGAGAATATTGCCGATGCCGTGTGGCAGGTGCAACCCGTCGCCCTCGATACAGCCAGCGGTGTGGAATCGGCGCCGGGAATCAAAGATACCGCCAAAATGCGCGACCTCGTGTCGGCTGTGCGGCGAGGCTAATCCGGACGCACCTGTGCCACGGCACGTCAAAAAGGGGTGGCGCGAGGTGAATGCGCTATGGAGTACGGCGGCATGACGCCGCTTTGGATGCAGACAGAATTTGTAGCGGCGATCTCTAACCGCCGCTACAACAGGCACGAAGCTTACTCCGGATCCTTGTCGGCCAGACCAGACTCTTCTGCACCCCCCGCCATCTTGATCGTCCCCGCGTCGAACGACGTGATGTCCCCAAGGTTTGAGAGCGCGTATTCCTCCACACACGATCCGTCGCCTTGAAAAAAGCGTGCCGTGTTCTCATTCGCTCCGGGCACTATCATCACGCGGTTGTCCCCGGTTCCAGTCGACACGCGCAAGAGCGGCAAGCCATCGGTCGTCCCCAGCACCGGGCCGTTTTCATGCGCTGTGGCGCGCAGGACCAACTGACGTGAGGCACCCGGATCGAGCGGGTTTTCAACCAGACGCACCGTGACCTCGGCCGGGATCTCGCCCGCCGAAGCTGCCAAAGCCCCATCACGCCATCCGAAGCCCGAACTATCCGTGATCTTTTTGTCGAAGACATATTCCCAACCCTCGCCATCGCCCCGGCGCCGGATGGCCACGGTGCGTTGACCGTCCGGAACAGCCAGCGTGGCCAAGAAATAATCCTCCTCCGGCGTTGCGGCGAGCGAGGTGATGTTTCCTCCGCCTGCCGGTGGACTCCATTCGGCCAGTCGTCCTTCTTCCGGTCCGTATTGTGCCACGCGGGTCGAACCATCGGCCCGCTCCTCGAGGACCCAGAAGGTATTGTCCCGCCCGGACGAGACGGTCCGCACTTTGGCCTCCGCTGGCATCTCGAGCTTCGACCAACCCGCTTGCCACCGCCAAACCGAGCCATCCGCACCCGCCGCCACAGCACCTTGGTCGAGCAAGGCCAGCGAGGTGAGTGGTGAGGGAAGGTTGGTCGCTTCACCTTGTGAAGCGAAGGAGGGAAGAACGTAGAACCGCACCGCTTCCGCCTCGAGCAGGGCGAGACGATCGCCCCGCGCGGCCACAGCCACGATTTCATCTGTTCTCACGGGCAAAGGGACTTCCGCACCATCTTCCAATCCCACACCCCGCAATTGTCCATCGAGCAGGGCGAAGGCGATGTGATTGCCGGCGGCGACCTGTGCGGTGTGTGCCGGCAGTGTCTGCGGTTCGGTGATCATTGTTTCCCAGCGCGCTTTGGTCTCCGGTGAATAGCGGACAAGCGCCCCCCTTTCACCCGCCAACCCTGCCAAGAGCAGGATGTCGCCGCCGGAAACGAGTTGCGTCGCCGCCACCGAAACGATGCGTGGAGAATCGGCAGCCTCGATCCAATCGTTGAAATGGAAGGCCTCGCCGCTGACTGCGATGTCGCCGACAACGAAGCCGCGCGCCGTATATGTCCCTGCTGCCACGGACTGTCCGGCATCGTCATTTCCATCCCAACTGGTCGACAGCCCGTTGAGGCCGATGCGGAAACGGCTGAAAGGCCACTCGTCGCAGAGCACGCGCACCAAGGCCCCCTGACGGTCATAAATGCCGAGGCTCACCATCCCGCTGGCGGCGGCCGGGACAAATCGAATCGACGTGTCGTGCGGGACCGTTTCCCCCGGCGGGTTCGCCAGGGCAACAGCCGCGCACACCATGACGGCGACAGCTAGAGATAATAGCGCCATTCGAAGTCGGGAAAGATGTTGTCACGTTCTCGACACGCGGCCAGAAAATCCTTGTCCGTCCGCCCGTTCCGCAAGATGTCGTAGAGACGATTGAAACGCAGCAGGTGGTCCTTGGTCCGCTTAGCCGCGTAGTCCTTGGCCGTCCCCGTGCGCATGAGGAAAGCCCAGTCGCTTGACTGGGCGAGCAAAAGTTCGCGCCCCATCTGCCGGAGAGTCTCTTCTTTCTCTTTGCTCTTGGTCTTCTCATAACGGCGGGCCATCTCGGTCATGCGGCGGGCCGCGGCATGCAAATGGGGATAGATCCACGCATTGGACCGGTCGAGCCACACCTCCCAATAACCCTTGTTTCCCCAACTCGATGCGCACGGCTCGACAACCTGGAGGATCTCATGGCCGGTCAGGTAATCCGTCGGTGTGGCCAGCTCGAAGACATCCTGATCATAAGCCGCCTTGCGCAGGAAAAGGTCGAGAAATTCCGGTCCCTCGAACCACCAGTGACCGAACAATTCGGCATCGAAAGGACTGATGATGACCGGTTCGACCGGCATTTCCGCGCACAAGGGTTCGAATTGCCGGAGGCGCCTGGCCAAAAAATCCGAAGCCTGTGCCTCGACCGCCGCCTCGGCCCACGGGCGTTGATACAGCTCCTTGTCCCCCGTGCGGCCGGTGATGCGATGGTACTTGAGTCCGGTGAATTTGCGCTGCGCATCCCCTCCGAGAAATGGCCGCAGGTAATCTAACGACAGGTCGTAGCCGATGTCCCGGTAGAAATCCCGGTAAGCCGGGTCCCCGGGGTATCCTTCCTCCTGACTCCAGACCTGCCGGCTTGAGTCCCGGTCGCGCGCGAAAACAGCCGGTCCCTCCGGCGTGTAGCACGGCGCATAAATCGCGAAACGCGGCTGAGGCTTTCCGAACATCAGCCCGTGTGCATCGAGCACGAACCATTTCAGGTCTGCCTCGACCAGATAGTTCCCCAGCCCCGGAAAATAACCGCATTCCGGCAACCAGATGCCGGACGGTTTGCGCCCGAAAAGTTCACGGTGATAATCGCACGCGGTCAGAATCTGGGCGCGAACTGCCTCCGGGTGCTCGGCCATGAGCGGTAAAAACCCGTGCGTGGCCGCGCAGGTGATGATTTCGAGGAGCCCCGCGTCCTGCAGGGCGCGAAAGGCCGGGATGAGACGGCCGCCCCGCGCAGAAAAATCGTCCCGCGTCTTCCGGAAGCGCTCCAGGTAAAATTCCGCCAATCCCCGAGCCGCCGTATCGCCGGCCGTCCGCGACACCTCGCTCTCGGCCAGCGCGACCGAACGGTCGAGATGGCGCGCTGCCCGCTCCCGGAGCAGGGGGTCCTCCATCATTGACCCCAGGGTCGGGGTGATCGACATGGTGACCCGCACCGGTGCCCGTTCGGCCGCCAACCGCTCGAAGACACGGAGCAGCGGAACGTAGGTCTCGACGATCGCCTCGTAAAACCAGTCCTCCTCGAGAAAGTCCGCGTGCTCCGGGTGTCGCACATATGGCAGATGCGCGTGCAGCAAGAGGGCGAACTTACCTTTTCTCATCACGGCCACCCGAAACCAGTTCGATCGGTCACGGGTGCGGGGACGTGCTCAAGATTTCAGCTCCGCACCGGTCGTGGCATCGGTCAGGACAAACTTCTCGCGGTGCAGCGCGGGGTCGGGTTTAAAGGAAAGCCGGCCGCCGTAGCGGCGTTCGATGTCGATAAGCAGCTCTTCATCCTCTGTGCGGAGGCGGTTGAGGAGGTCGGGATTCACGATGACTTTGATCTCGTGGATGGTCTCGATGTTCCTGCGCATCACACCATGGAGGGCGCGCTGCAACTCGACGGACATGGTCATGGTGTTTTTGATCAGGCCGCGTCCCTCGCAATATGGACACGGGTCGAACTGGGACATACGCATGCTTTCGGCGGCGCGTTGTCGGGTCATTTCCATCAGCCCAAGTTGGGAGATGGGCAGGACGTGGGTCCGGGCCTTGTCACGTTTGAGGCGCTGCCGCATGAGTTGGTAGACCGCCTGCTGGTCTTTGCGCGATTTCATGTCGATGAAATCGGCGACAATGAGACCGCCGATGTTGCGCAACCGCATTTGCCGGGCGATTTCGTCCGCCGCCTCTAGATTGGTCTGAAGGATGGTGCGCTCCACGTCTTTGCCGCCTTTGTTCCGGCCGGTATTGACATCGACCGAGATGAGAGCTTCGGTCTCGTCGATCACGATGTATCCGCCGCAAGGCAGCCAGACCTGGCGGTGGAAAGCCTTCTCGACCTGTTTGTCGACGCCGTATTTTTCGAAGATATGCTGCTCTTCCTGGTAGAATTGGATGCGTTTCTTCGAGCGCGGGGAAACCTGCGCGACCAGTTCCTGCATCCGCTCGACGGAGGGAAGATCGTCGCAAACCACCGCATCTACCTCCTCGGTAAGAAAATCGCGCACCGTGCGCTCGATGAGATCGGGTTCCTCGAAAAGTTGGTAGGGCGCGCGCTGTGCCTCCATGTTTTTCTCAATGTCGTTCCACTGCTCGAGCAGCAGATGGAGATCACGGACAAAAAAGCGCGAGCGCTGTCCGGCGCCGACGGTGCGGATGATGACGCCCATGCCGTCGGGGATTTCCAGTTCGTTGAGGACCTTGCGTAGGCGCTCTCGTTCCTTCGGATCATCAATTTTGCGTGATATGCCGCACTGCGGGCTGTAGGGCATAAGGACGAGATAGCGGCCGGGCATGCTGATGTTTGTCGTGATACGCGGGCCCTTGGTGCCGATCGGTCCTTTGCTGACCTGGACCATGATGTCCGAGCCGGGCGGGTAGATTGTCGGAATGTCCTTGGCCGTGATTTTTTTCGGTAGTTTTTTATTTGTATTACGGCGCACTTCCTCGATTCCGCTGTCCAAGGCGGCGGGAATAGCGTCCCAGAAATGCAGGAAGGCATTCTTCTCGAAGCCGATGTCGACAAACATGGCCTTGAGGCCTTGCTCTATGTTTTTGACGCGGCCCTTGTAAATGGAACCGACGATGTTGCGATCGCTGACGCGCTCGACATTGTATTCTTCGAGCTTGCCGTCCTCCAGCACGGCAACGCGCTTTTCCAGTTTTTCTGCGTTGACGATGAGGCGGGAGCCGCCGCTGGATTTGGTCGGCAAACCGAGGAGTTTTTTTACTTTTTCAATCATAATGGAGTGGGGTGGGTTGATCAGGGGCGTTGCGACGAAGGTGTCTTCTCCTTCTTCTTGTTGCCGCCGAAAATTCGTTGGAAAATATTGGGTTTCTTGCCTTCTACGGTTCCCTCGTCGTCGGCGGCCGGCCGAACGGTGGGAGGGGCGGCATCGACCACGCCTTCTGACGTGGCGAATTCCTCGGGTGGGGCGTCGGCCAGCGCGGCGGGGATGGCGCGGCCGAAGTCGACGCTGGAGACGAATTGGAAACTGCCTTTGGCCGGATCGAGTGAGGCGACCTCCACCGGTGCGCCCTCTTCCATTTTGAACACGTCGGAAAGAATTTTTGCCGCGATGGGTGCGGCCACTCCGCCGCCGGACTGCGCGCCCTGCACGATGACGCTGACCGCGTAACGCGGCTCGTCGTAGGGGGCGAAGGCGAGGAACCAGGTGTGGTTGTCCTTGATGCCACCACGCCAGAATTGCGCCGTGCCCGTTTTGCCGGCCACTTCGTATCCGGCGAGGCGCGCCCCCGGAGCGGTGCCTCCGCCGCGGTTGACCACATCCCACATCCCGCGCCGCACTTTCTCGATTTGCTCTGTGGTGAGACCTTGCTCGAGAAGATTGGCGCGGACTTTGACCGGCTCCTGGCGTACCACCGAGCCGTCGGGCGCGAGGATTTTGTCGACCAGGCGCGGGAAATAGCTGGTGCCACCGTTGGCCACGGTCGCGGTGAGCATGGCCATCTGCAGCGGCGAGGCGAGCACGTAGCCCTGACCGATGGAAACGTTGGCCGTCTGTCCGCTCGACCACCGTTCGCGCGGGCGGTTGACCCGCATCCAGTCGGGCCCGGGTAAAATGCCGGGTGCTTCGGCGGAGAGGGGCAGGCCGGATTTCTCGCCAAGCCCGAGCATGTGGCCGGCGGCAACGATTTCATCGATGCCCGCGGCATTGCCGTATTGGTAAAAGAAAGCATTACAAGACACACGGATGGCGGACTGAAGGTCGAGGGTGCCGTGGGCCCCGTTTTTCGAGGCGATCCAGCAGGCCATTACTTTATCTCCGTAGCGCACCCCACCGCTGCAGTTGAGACGGCGCTCGTCGAGACCGGCCCGCAGGCCGGCGAGGGCAACGGGAATCTTGTAGGTCGACCCCGGCGCGTAGGCGCTGAGAGCGCGATTGATCAATGGATCGGTCGCGTCACCAGTCAGTTCGGCCCATCCGGCGGAGGAAATGACCGGAATGAAACTGTTTGGATCGTACGAAGGTACGCTGGCCATGGCAAGGATGTCGCCATTGCGCGGATCGATGACCACGGCTGCCGCGCGCCCGACTGCTCGCAGGGCTTTTTCCGTGATGTACTGGATGCGCGCGTCGATGGTCAGCTGCACGTTGTTGCCCGGCAGGGGCGCGCGTCGTTCGATTTCACCGTCGATCTGCCCCTTGGCATTGCGTTGCATGATACGGGCACCGGCTGTGCCTTTGAGATCGGCGTCGAGCGCGAGTTCGATCTGCGCTTTGCCCTCGGTGTCGGGTTGGTAAAAGTTGAACCGGCCAGCTTCTTCCTTGTCGATCTCGGACGGCGTGCCGACGTAGCCGAGCAAATGCGAGCCGAGGGCTCCATAGACATAGCGGCGCACCGGCCGGGTCGTGATATTGACCCCGGTGAGGCCCACATCGTGCTCGGCAAAACGTGCCATGGTATCGAAATCCATTTCCTCGATGTAGGTGTAAGGCACCTCGGTGTCGTTGCGGAAATGGAGCCGCAATTGATTGGCGTTGTAGTCGCGGGCCAACCCGAGCTGGGTGAGGCGCGGCATGACCGCCTCATTGATGATCTTGACGATGTCAGGCTCGGATTTCTCCGTCATCATGCCTCGTACCGTTGTACGGTAGTTGCGCATTGGAACATTTCCGTGGCGCGCGCGGTAATCGCGCACCATTTCTGGCAGATAGAATTCCACTGCCAGACTGGCACGATTGCGCGCCAGCGGGATACCGTTGCGGTCGATGATCTCGCCGCGCACGGCGGGCAGGCGCACGCTGACCTGCGAACTGTTCCGGAGGCGCGAAGTATACTCCTCGCCGCGAGCCACCTGCACATACCAAAGTTTTCCGGCCAGCAGCAGCATGGCGGCCAGTACCAGCGAGGCGAGGACCGCAATGCGGAATTCATCGGAGCGTCGGTTCATCGTGTCAGGTGTTGGCCGCCGCGGCCCCGAAGGGGTATTCCGGCGGGAAGAAGCTTGAAAAAGAAGTAAACCAGCGGGGCGAGCAAGAGTGCGAGCACGGCGGGCCCGGCAATGTGCCAGCAAACATTCCAATCAAAGAGGAATGACCCGCGTCGGAGGCAGACCATGATGTATTGCAGGAGGAGAAGAGAGAGCGTGGCTGCCCCGCTGGCGAGACAATGGACTTCCCACCGACCTTGCAGGAAGAGGGGTTGCAGCGGACGCAAGGCGGTGCCGAGAAAAACATAGAACAACATAGACCACCCGAGGCCGATTTCAACGCGGTCGCCCACCACGTGGAGGAAAGCCAAATCGCTGAGCAGTCCTGTGAACAGCGACAAGCCGAGCATGGCGGGGAAAGGAAGCCAGAGCGCGCCGTAGCAGAACAGAACGGGCACGAGGAGAAGATGCGCCCCGCCGAGGAACGGCACAGGAGGAATGAACTCCTGGACGACCAGCGCGAGATAAATAGCGGCAAAAAGGGCGACGGAACGGATCATTGGCTTCCCAGGACGACGAAGACGTCTTCCAGTCTGGAGAAGTCCGCGGACGGTTCCACTATGGCCTGGCCATCGAGTTCGCGCGCGCGGAATTCCTTGATTACCCCGAGCGGTATGCCCGCGGGAAAGACCGCGCCGCTCACTCCGGCTGTGAACACTTTCATGCCGGGTTGGAGGTTGGCGTCGCGGTTGAGAAAGTTGAGGACCAGTTCGGGTGAGGAATTTCCCGCTACGCGTTGGCCGCTGAGAATACCCTGTTCGTTGGTGCCTTCGACGCGGGCGGCCACTTGGCAGTTCTCGTCGGTGAGGAGCAGGACGATGGAAATATCTTTGGACACCGTTGTGGTGCGACCGACCAGTCCCTCAGCCGTGAGGACTGGTTGCGCGGCATCGACTTTCTGCGCGAACCCGCGGTTGATTTTGACCGTGTTCCACCAACTCGAAGCGTCACGTCCGATGATTTGCGCGGGCAGGAGCTTGAAGGCGGAGCGCTCGCGGTAATCAAGGGCCGCACGCAGACGTTTGTTTTCACTTTCAAGGTCACCGGACAGCTGGCTCGAGGCGCGCAGTTCGCTGTTTTGCGCGGACAACGCGGCATTCTCTTCTTCGAGTTGGTCGAGCGTTTTGAGGCCTTTCTGCAATTTTGCCACCCGGCCGCTGATGGCCGATCCGGCCTGCAAGGCGGGGCCGGAGACACGCAGGTAGCCGCTTTGCCATGAACGCATGCGCTCGGATGAAAAACTGAGGAAAACTACTGCAGTAAGGACCGCCACGCCGAGCAGGATGAAGTGCAGCTTGTTCATGGTTGCGGGACCATCTTTCCGGCCGTGCCGGTTGGAAGCAGGATCAATTGACGTGGTGCTGGCTGCTGCGGACGTTGTTCTGCGCTATGCTGCGCAGCACCTCGATCTCGCTCAGCACACGACCGGTTCCCTCGGCCACGGCGCTCAATGGATCGTCGGCGATGTGCACAGGTAAACCCGTCTCGTCGCGCAGCAGTTGATCCAGGCCACGCAGGAGCGCACCCCCGCCAGCCAGCACCATGCCGCGGTCGACCAGGTCGGAGGAGAGTTCGGGCGGGCAGCGTTCGAGGGTGGTTCGGACGGCATCGACAATGCTGTTGAGCGGCTCGGCAAGTGCCTCGCGCACCTCTTGCGAAGTGAGGGTGACCGTCTTGGGCAGCCCGGCCACCAGGTCGCGGCCTTTGACTTCCATCGAGGTTTCCTTCGGTAGCTTGATGGCGGAGCCCAGCTTGATTTTGATGTCTTCGGCGGTGCGCTCGCCGATGGCCAGGTTGAAGTTGCGTTTGAGGTATTGGACGATGGCCTCGTCGAGTTCGTCGCCGGCCACGCGCACGCTGCGGCTGAAAACGATACCCGCGAGGGAAATAAGAGCGACTTCGGTTGTTCCGCCGCCGATGTCGATGATCATGTTGCCGGCAGCCTCCTGAATCGGGAGCCCGACACCGATGGCTGCGGCCATCGGTTCTTCAATGAGATAAACTTCGCGGGCACCGGCGTGCGTGGCGGAATCTTTGACCGCGCGCTTTTCCACTTCTGTGATCCCGGACGGGACGGCGATGACCACGCGGGGGCGCACCATGCGGCGGCCGCCGTGCGCTTTGCTGATCAAATGGGCCAGCATGGCCTCGGTAATTTCGAAGTCGGCGATGACACCGTCTTTGAGCGGACGGATGGCGACGATGTTGCCTGGCGTGCGGCCGAGCATGCGTTTGGCCTCATTGCCGACGGCGAGGACTTTGTTCGTGCCGGCCTGCACGGCGACCACGGAGGGTTCGCGCAGTACGATGCCCTGATCGCGTACATAGACCAAGGTGTTGGCCGTTCCGAGATCGATCCCGATATCACTCGAGAAGAGGCCGAAAAACTTTCTAAACATATGGAGTGGGGTCGGCCGGGGCCGAGACTGGTGATTGCTAACCCTTTACTGAGGAACAGAGATAAACCTCCCACGCCCCCCGCGGCAAGGAAATTGCAGCCCCGGTCGCCAGAGGTCACTTTAGGTTGTTAGGGGGCCGTGTCGGTTGCCGCGGAACGTTCTGCGATTTGCCGGATTGCCCGGGCCAAGTCCGGCGGTAGCATCAGGATCTCCTCCGTCCCGGTGGCCCGGGCAGGACAGGTTTCCGCGCCAACTGCGCCAAGTTCGACCCCGGCAATGGGGTGGCCTCCGGCCGCCTCCTCCGCGGAATTTTCCGAAAGCCAGGCCGAAAAAAGCAGGCGCTGTGCAGGTGGCTCGAGGCCGGCGTCTTGGGCCGTCAGTCCCGGCTGGAAAGAGAGGGCGCGTGTGCGGTTGAAGAGTTCGATCAGTTGGACGATTTCCTCGTCGGTCACCATGATGCCGCGTTCGGGATCGATCCAAACCTCCCCCTGACGCCGGAGTTCGAGCACATGGCCACCACTTTCCATTGCAATCCGGTCGACCGCGTCGGGCTCGACGTATCCCAGGGACCGGTCGCGCAGCGCCTCCGGCGAAACCTCGAAAAGTAGGCGCGCCGCCCCGCCGACCTCAACCGATCCTCCGCGCGGGGGAAATCGTGCAGTCAGCGTTTCAGCCGCCGGGTCTGCCCCGCGGATTACCTCCAAATTGAGCGATTCACCGCCGCCCAAGGGGGTCAGGCTGATGGAGGCAGTCTGCCCGGGGAGCAGAGCAGCCTCGGGTGCCGGTGCCTCGAATCTCACCACCGGTAAACCGAGCAGCGCGTCAAGAAAAGAGCGCACGGCCTGCGGGTCGGCCGGCGCGTTCACCGGCTTCTCGATAAACCAGCGTCCCCGCACGCGGCGGACCGTCATTTCCCCTTCGGCACGGCGCACCGTGAATTTCTCGACATCGTCTGGCGTCAATTGGGTGAGGCGTGGATCGCGGAATTTGGCGGCGGGTCCGGTGGCCAGTTCCACGACCGTAGCGGGCACCCGTAGAATCTCGGGTTTTCCGCCGACCCGGGCGAATACTTCGTCCGGCAGGGCAGTGTTCGCGCCGAACTCGATGCGGAGTGGTTGCGCGCCCCGCAGGTCGAGGCGCAAGCGCGGCGCGGCCAACCCTGCCTCCGCCACGGCCGGCGGCTCGGGCCGAACCCGACGATCGCGCACCGTGAGGAAACGAAGCGCTGTGAGCAGGCGATCGACCTCCTCGGGCGCGGCGCGGTCTTCCACCGGGGCCACGATCAACCAACCAGCGGCTTCGCGGCGGAGGCTGACCGTTTCCGTGCCGCGAATGATGTCGATTTCCGCGATTTCGTCCGGTTCGAAAACTGTTGCGTAGCGCCGCAGTTCTTCAGCCTCGCGCGTGGCCGGTGTCATCTGGCGGAGGTAATAAAGGCCGCCGACCGCGAGCAAGGTGACGAGGAGCAGGGCGATGGTCGCGCGGGGGTTCATCGTTCAGCGCCTCCGGCGCCACCACACGACGATTCCGGCCAGGGCGGCTGCCGCCGGAATCAAGACCAGCGTGTAGAGCGCGATGCGTCCGGTCTCCAAATCGGTGAGATTCAAACTGAAAGCGCGCACCGTTTTCGGGGCGATGCCCGCGAGGTGCCCGCGGTCGAGCATCCAATTGAGCGCGTTGAGACCAAAATCGAGGTTTGGTTCGGTCACGATTCCGTCGGACACAAATTCGCTGTTGCCCACCACAACAAGCCGCGCGGAGCCCACATCGACTTTCTCGTCGGCCACGCCGCCGCGTTCGGCCATGGCCGCCACAACCAGTGGGGCGGCCGTGTCGGCTCCCGCGTCGAAGACCACGCCTTTGTTCTCGTCTGTCACATGGTCCTTCTCCCCCCAGAACGGCTCGTCCGCCGTGATGAGCGGTTCAACGAGCGTTCCTTCTTTCTTCTCGTCCAGTACGAGCGAACAAGTCGCGCCCGGCAGCAGGGCCTCGGCGCCTTGCAGGCGGCGGGTCACGCGGTTCACCGCGGAGAATGTCCCGACCACGTCGCGCACGATGCCGGTGACGAAGCCGAGTTCCACCGTGCGCAGCACGCGGTCGTCGAGCGGAGTGATTCCGGCCGACGCGAGGAACTCCCGGAGCAAAGGAGTTTCCGCCGCGGGGTCGAGCAGCACCATGATGCGTCCGTCTTTGGCCCAGTAGTCGCCCAGCAACTGGGCGCTGGCCGGGGGCAAATCGTAGCGCGGGCCGACGATGACAATCCCCGCTGCGTCTTCCGGCACCCCACACGTCACCCCGAGGTTGAGCGGGGCGACGCGCACGCCTTGCCGTGCGATGTATTCCTGCAGGAGCGAGAGCGTGGAACCTCCACCGACGCGGGGTTCACCCTGGCCTTGTAGGAAGTAGACGGTGCGCTGGGTTTCCTCGCCCAGCTCGATCAATGCACTGGTCAGAGCCTGCTCTCCTTTGAAAGCGACCACGCGCGGCGGGTCTCCGCTCAGCTGCGGGATAAAATCGTACTCCGCCATGTCGACCGCGCTGATTTGCTTTGTCTTGCCTCCGCTTTCCACCACGACAAGATTTTCTTCCGGTCCGAATTCGAAACGCGCCTGCAGTTCGCGGGCCCGCCCCAGATTGCGCATCGGATCGATGTATTCCACGGTCAATTTGTCGCCTGCTGCGAACTGGTACTCCTTCAGCAGGTTCATCACGTCGCCGTAGATCTCGAAACCGGGCGCCGCCGTGGTCGGGGAAAAAAACACGTAGACCGTGACCGGGGCCGGCAGTTGCCCGAGCACGCCGGTCGTCTGCTCGCCGAGACGGTATTTCTGGGCCGGCGACCAGTCGCTGCGCAGGTAGTAGTGGAAGCCCGCGTAATTCACCGCGCCGAGCAACACGCAAGCCAGCACGATTTGGAAGGCGACTCCGAAACGGATGCCGGCCCGCCGTCGGGAAGATTCTTGCGGAATTGCCATGTCAGTTGCGCCAGCGGCGGGATTGGAAGACGTGGAACGTGAGGAAGAGAACGAAGACGGTCAGCGACAGGTAAAAAACAACCGGTCGCGAATCGAAAAATCCGCGCGAGGCCTCGCTCATGTGCTCGAGGGCGGAAAAATAAGCGGTTAATTCCCGCAAGGCCGGCGTCACATTGAGCAGGAAAAAATTCAGCAGTCCGGTAAAGAAAAACAAGGTAATCACCGTGAATGACATGATAGCCGCCACGATCTGGTTGCGTGTCAGGGCGGAGGCGAGGCAGCCGACCGCCAGATAAAACATTCCGATGAGCAACAACATGATGTAGGCGCCGAGAAACGGTCCGGCCGCACCCGCCGCTTCGAGGCGCGTCACCCGGGTGAAGACCGCGAAATAAAGCAGGCTCGGCAACCACAGCACGATGTAAAAGAAGAGCGCCCCGCCATACTTGGCCAGCACCACCTGGCTGTCGCGCACCGGCGCGGTCATCAGTGGCTCGATCGTTCCCATTTTGTATTCCTCGGAAAACAAACGCATGGTGATCAGTGGGAAAATCAGCACGAATCCGAACCAGAAGAACACCGTGTTGAAAAACGCCTCGACCACGGTCACCTCGCTCGGACCGCGGTTCAGCGCCGCGACCCCGGCATAAAAATTGAACCCGGTGAGCAGGAGGAAAAAGAACATGACGACCCATGCCACTGGGGAGAGGAAATAGGCGCGTATTTCGCGGTTAAGCAGGGTGAAAAAGTTCATCGCAGTTCCTCCGATTGGGTGATTTCGGCGAAGACCCGCTCGAGGTTCACCTGTTCGCGGCCGAGTTCGCGCAAGGCCCATCCGCGGGCTGCGGCCAAACGCGCCACTTCTTCGCGCGGATCATGCTCCGCATCGGTCCGCAGCACGCAACCGTGCCAGCCGTCCGGCATTTCCTCGACCTCCGCTTTGCGCACGCCGGGCAACGCGGCAAGGGCTTTCTCCAGATCACCGGCCTCCGCGCGGATTTCGGCGCGGATGCCCCCCGCCGTGCGGACCCGACCCGCCAGCGCTTCGGGGGTATCGGAGGCCGCGATACGACCACGATCGATAATCAGAACGCGGCTGCAGGTCATTTCCACTTCCGAGAGGATGTGCGTGGAGAGCAGGATGGTGTGCCGTTTGCCCAGATCTTTGATTAGCTGGCGAACCTGCCGGATCTGGTTCGGGTCCAGACCGATGGTCGGCTCGTCGAGGATGAGAAGATCGGGATCATGGAGCAGCGCGTCGGCTAGGCCCACCCTCTGGCGGTAGCCCTTCGACAGCGCCCCGATCAGTTTTTGCTCCACATCCCGAAGGTTGCAGAGCTCCTTCACCGCATTGACCCGCTGGCGGTTGCGCCGCCCGCGCACGCCTTTGAGGGCCGCCCGGTATTCGAGGTATTCCTGCACCCGCATTTCGGGGTAAAGAGCCACATTTTCCGGCATGTAGCCGACCCGAGAGCGCACCTCGCGCGATTGGCTGGCCACGTCGAACCCCGCCACGCTTGCTCTCCCGCTCGTGGCGGACAGGTAACACGACAGGATTCGCATCGTCGTGCTTTTCCCTGCCCCGTTGGGACCGAGAAAACCGACGATTTCGCCCTTCTCGACCGTGAAATTCAAGTCATTCACCGCCGTGATACCGGCATATTTCTTGGTCAGTCCTTCAACCTTGATCATAGCGCACAGGCCTGCTCCTTCCTCCGGGACCGGGCCGAACGCGCATATATGGCGCGGTTCGGGGGCGCTGGCAAGCTGGCGTGCCGCTTGCCGGCCAACATAAAAATTCCTCACGGCCCTCGTCTCTGTGTTGCAAGAAGGGCCGGTTCGGGTGATTCTCCCCGTTCGACGCATCCATGAGCCAATCTTTGTCGGGTAACTGGAACTCCGAACTGCTCGAAGAAAACTACGAGCGCTGGAAAAAAGACAACGAATCGGTCACTCCGCAATGGAACGCCTTTTTCGAGGGTTTCGAGCTTGGGTTGACCCAATCCGAAGAACTGGCGGAAGGGGCCCGTGCCGCCGTGCCGGAAGATGTCGCCCTGGAACGCCGCGCCGATTCGCTGGCCTACTCCTACCGCACCCTTGGTCATACCATCGCGCGTCTCGACCCGCTCAGTCCCGCCCCGCCGGAGAACCCGCTTCTCTCGCTCAAGACCATCGGTTTCACCGAGAGTGATCTCGAGCGCACCGTTTCCTCGAAATATTTCCGCGACGGACAGCCGATGTTGCTGCGCGAGATGCTCGCCGAGCTGCGCGCCATCTACAGCGATACCATCGGCGCCGAGTTCATGCACATCCAGGATCCGCGCCTCCGCAACTGGATCCGCGAGCGCGTTGAAAACCGCGGCGACCATCACAAAAAGGACCCCGGCCTGCACCGCGCCATCCTGCGCCAGCTTTACGAGGCCGAAACCTTCGAACACTTCCTCCACACGCGGTATGTCGGGCAAAAACGCTTTTCCCTCGAGGGCGCCGAGTCGCTCCTCGTCATTCTCGATACCGTGCTGCAGCGCTGCGAAGCGGTCGGTATCGAGGAAATTGTCATGGGCATGGCCCACCGCGGCCGGCTCAACGTCCTGGCCAATTTCCTGAGCAAGCCCCTCGAACTCATTTTCAACGAGTTTTCGGAAAATTTCATCCCCGACGTGGTCGGCGGCAATGGCGACGTCAAATACCACCTCGGCTACCTCGCCGAGCGCATCAGCCAGACCGGCTACGCCGTTGGGGTACGTCTCGCCGCCAACCCAAGCCACCTCGAAGCGGTCGATCCCGTGGTCGAAGGCATGGCTCGCGCCCGTCAGCGCATTCTTGGTGACAGCGAAAAGCGCCAGAAAGTCCTCCCGCTTCTCATCCATGGTGATGCCGCCTTCGCCGGGCAGGGCATCGTGGCCGAGGTTTTCAACATGTCGCAACTTCCCGGCTACAAGACGGGCGGCACGCTGCACATCATCGTCAACAACCAGATCGGCTTCACCACGCTCCCGGCCGACGCGCGCTCCAGCCTTTACGCCACCGACGTGGCCAAAATGATCGAAGCCCCGATTTTCCACGTCAATGGCGAGGATCCGTTGGCCGTGGCCTTGGTCTCCGAAATCGCGCTCGATTTCCGCCAGCAATTCGGCCGCGATGTGGTCATCGATCTTTTCTGCTACCGCCGACACGGCCACAACGAGGGCGACGAACCCACTTTCACCCAGCCCCATCTATACAACTCCATCCAGAAACACCCGCTGGCCAGCGAGATCTTCGTCCACGAACTTGCCGCCCTCGGCACGGTGACACGGGAGGATGCCGAGCTGATCAAACAAGAAGCGGCGGCCGACCTCGAGGAAGCCTTCGACATTGTCAAAAAATCAGAAAGCGCGCGTCAGGAAGGCGGACGCTTTGCCGGTTCCACCGCCGTGTTCCAGCCGCCCTATTCCTACGAACCGGTCCGCACGGCGATCAGGCCGGAGTTGCTCCGTGAAGTGGTCGAGGGGCTTTGCCGTGTGCCGGACGGTTTTCACATTTTGCCCAAAGTGCGCCGCATGCTTATCGACCGCCGGCTCGAAATCCTGCGCGATGGCGGACCCTATGACTGGGCGTTTTCCGAGGCGCTCGCCTTCGGCTCGCTCCTCGTCGAGGGCACACCCGTGCGTTTGTCCGGACAAGACAGCCGTCGCGGGACCTTCAGCCAGCGGCACTCGACCTTTTACGACGCCGAGCAGCGCGCCGATCATGTACCGCTCAACCACCTCAAAGAAGGCCAGGCCCGCTTCTGCGTGTACAACAGCTTGCTCAGCGAAGCGGCCGTCCTCGGCTTCGACTACGGTTATTCGACCGACTACCCGGAAATGCTCTGCATGTGGGAAGCCCAGTTCGGCGATTTCGTTAACGGAGCGCAGGTCATCATCGACCAGTTTATCGCCTCGGCTGAGTCGAAGTGGCAACGCCCCAGCTCACTTGTCCTCCTCCTGCCGCACGGCTACGAAGGCCAGGGTCCCGAGCACTCCAGCGCGCGGCTCGAACGGTTCTTGCAGTTGTGTGCGGACAACAACATGCAGGTCTGCAACCTCACCACCCCTGCGCAATATTTCCACGCCCTGCGGCGCCAGATTCACCGGGACTACCGCAAGCCGCTTGTCATCATGACGCCGAAGAGCCTGCTCCGGCATCCGCTCGTCGTCTCGCGACAGGACGATTTCACCGAGGGCCGCTTCTTTGCCATCCTGGCCGACCCCTTGCCGGAGGACCGGGCGAAGGTTACCCGCCTCGTTCTTTGCTCCGGCAAAGTCTATTACGACCTAAAGACAGAGCAGGAAAAGCGCGGGGCGAACGATACCACCCTCCTGCGCGTCGAGCAGCTCTACCCGCTGCACACCGAAAAACTCAAACGCATCTTCAGCAGTTGTCCGAATCTCAAGCGCATCGTCTGGTGCCAAGAGGAACCGCAGAACATGGGTGCGTGGTCCTACATGGCGATGAAGCTGCGCGAACTTTTCGGCTGCAATGTCCACTATGCCGGCCGCCCGGAAAGCCCGAGCCCGGCCGCCGGCGCGCTGGCCATCCACCGGCACCAGCAAGCGGAACTCGTCAGCCGCGCCTTCGAAGTATAGGTTCACATTTTCATGAGCGCCGAAATCAAAGTCCCCGCTGTCGGGGAATCGATCTCTTCCGGGATCATCTCCCTTTGGCACCGCCAAGACGGCGATTATGTGCGCGCCGGGGACGCCCTTTTCACTCTCGATACGGACAAAGTTTCGACCGAAGTTGCCGCGCCGTCCGCGGGCCGCGTGCGGATCAAAGTTCCCGCCGACCAGGAAGTGAAAATCGGCGAGGTGGTCGGCCTGATTGAGGAGGCCCCTGAGCCCGCCTCCGCCCCGGTTGTTTCAGTCCCCGTCGCCGCACCGCCGGCCCTTTCTGTCCCGTCCGCGGCCACTCCTTCTTTCCCTGCCCCATCCGTTCCCTCCGCCCCGGTGGCACTGGATCCCCAGGAACGCGGCGTCACGCGCAAAAAACTTTCCCCGCTGCGCAAAAAAATCTCCACCCAACTGGTTGCTGCCCAGCGCAATGCCGCGATTCTCACCACCTTCAACGAGTGCGACATGGCCGCGGTGATGAAGCTGCGGGCCGATGTCCAGGAAAGTTTCCAGGCCAAATACGGGATCAAGCTCGGTTTCATGTCCTTCTTCATCAAGGCCGTGGTCGACGCCCTCAAGTCCGAGCCGCAGCTCAACTCGCGCCTCGACGGCGACGAGCTGGTGCGGAACCACTTCTATGACATCGGGGTGGCTGTCGGTACCGAGCGCGGACTCATCGTTCCGGTCATCCGCGACGCCGACCGTAAAACTTTTTACGAACTGGAAAACGACCTCGCCTACTACGCCAAAAAAGCCCGTGAAGGTGCCATCACGATCGAAGACCTGCAGGGCGGCGTTTTCACCATTTCGAACGGCGGTGTCTACGGGTCGCTGCTCAGCACACCCATCCTCAACCCGCCGCAGAGCGGTATCCTGGGTATGCACAAAATCCAGGAGCGCCCGGTGGCGGTCGACGGCAAGGTTGTTATTCGCCCCATGATGTACCTCGCGCTGAGCTACGACCACCGCGTGGTTGACGGCCGCGAAGCGGTGACTTTTCTCGTCCGGGTCAAAGAAGCGATGGAAAACCCGGTACGCTTGTTCCTCGGAGACACCAAATGAACCGCGCGGCTGCCGGCCTGCTCTGTATTGTTTTTGCAACCGCGCCGGTCGCGGGGCAGCAGGACACGACCTCTCCGGCCAATGACCCGCTGCTCCTGCAACGCCGCGTGGCCACGGTGCTGCGCCAGTCGACCAAGTACTACGAGGCGGGCGAGTACCAGGCGGCGCTCGATCGTCTCGCCACCTTGCAAGGTGCCTCCGGGCAAGATCTCAGCGTTTTAAACCTCCGAGGCGCCATTCTGACCAAACTTGAACGCTACGACGAGGCCCGCGAACTCTTTACTGCGATCCTGACCACGGATCCGAATTACTCGCCCGCCGCTTTCAACCTCGGTCATGTCAAGTTTGTCGCCGGCGACTACGAAGGGGCCCTGCAGATTTTTCAGAACATCCCCCGCCAAGACCCCAGCAATGCTCTGGCCAATTTTCGGGTCCTTCTTTGTCTCCAAGCGCTGGGTCGCGATGACGAGGCCGGGAAAATCGCCGCAGGCCTCACTCCCGTCGGGAGCACCCCCGCGTGGTATTATGCCCAAGCGATGATCGCCCGCAAATCTGGGGACGAAGCCACCGCGCGAAAACACCTCAGGGTGGCCAGGGCGATTTACCAAGAGGACGGCTGCAAGTTTTTCGACGAGACGATTGAGACGGTCAAATTTTGACCCCTGGCCGACCGGCCATTTGCCGTAGGACAGAGTCGAAAACTTTATCGCCGTCCCGGTGGGTGAGGGCCCCCCAGGCTAATCTTCCCGCTGACCGAGGCCGGAATTCTCATGGATTTTTCATTTGTTATTGAAAGATTCGAAGGACCTGCTTAAGCATTGCCTCGTCATGTCCGTCCTCGCTGAAGCCTCGCGGCAGAAAGCCTCTAGCCTCTCCGATCTCGAGGTCGAGTCGATCGAGATGTTTATCAATTTTCTCCGCCTGCTCGGCTGGCCCAAATCCGTCGGTGAAATCTATGGTCTGCTTTTTGTTTCCGCCGGGCCGCTGGCCATGGGCGAGATCATGGCCCGCACCGGCATGAGCTTGGGCGCGGCGAGCCAGGGACTGAAGCTCCTCCGCGAATTCGGCGCGGTCCGCACGGTTTACATGCCCGGCGCGCGCAAGGACCACTATGTGGCCAGCGGCGAATTGAGTCGCTTCGCCACGTCCTATATCGAGGAGGAACTCCTCCCCCGCATGCGTACCGCGCAAGAGCGCATCAAACGGATGGAGAAAATGATGCAATCCCTACCCGAATCCGGCGGCCAACTTCCCGCCGAACGCATCGACCGCCTCAAATACTGGTTGGACAAAGGCCAGAAAGTCGTGCCTTGGCTGGTGAAATTTCTGAAACTTTAACCCCAAGTCGCTTTGCCGCCCGACTCGGCGAAATGCGAAACCGAATGTCGGAACCCCACATCTTGAAACCCGCCCGGTCCGAAGCCGAAAGCTTCCCGACCAAGGGCGGCAGCTTGTTGGCAAAAAACAGCACGCTGGGCACAATATCCGTAGAGCGATGGTAATTGGCATTACAGGAAGCACAGGTTTCATCGGGCAGGCCGTTTTGCGCGCATTGCCTTGGCCGGATTCGGCATGCCTGCGTTGTCTGGTTCGAGATAGATCACCGCGCAGCGGGCTACCGCCCGCGGAGTGGATGCAAGGCGATTTGATGAACGAAGCGGATTGTGAGGAGTTCGTCGATGGTTTGGATGTTGTCTTGCATCTGGCACAATCGAATTCTCCGGCCACATCCGACCGGCATTGGCCGAGTGATTTTACCGCAAATATAGCTCCCAGCCTGAATCTGCTCGAAGCTCTTCGCCGCCGCCAAGGGCGCGGTCAGTGCCATCTGATTTTTGCCAGCAGTGGAGGAGCGGTCTACGGCCGGCTCGGTGCCGGGCGTGGAGCTTTCCGCGAGGAAGACCAATGCAACCCGCTCAGTCCGTACGGTATTCAAAAACTTATGATCGAGCATTATTTACAAACCGCATGCGACCAAGGTTGGCTGCGGGCGACTGTGCTGCGCATCGGCAATGCATACGGTTCGCTTCTCGCCATGGAGCGCCGGCAGGGCTTTATCGGTGTGGCCATGGCGCGGTTGATCTCCGGCAAGCCCGTGCGTATTTTCGGCCCGGTCGGGACGGTAAGGGATTATGTGCACGTCGATGACGTGGCTCGAGCCTTCACAGCAGTTTTGGCGGCGGATCATCGGCGGGGCAAGGAAACCAACTGGAGGATCTTCAACATTGGCTCGGGAGTTGGCCACTCCGTATCGGATGTTATTGACCTCATGGGCCAAGTCATGGATTGCAATGTGGCAACCGAATCCTGTGACTTTGGGGCAGCGCCCATTTCTTCCGTTCCCGCCGTGATCCTGGACAGCAGCAAGGCGGCCGGAGAAATCGGATGGGAGCCGCGGGTGAAATTGCGCGAGGGGATTGCCGAGATGTATGACGCCGGCAAGATCGAGTCTTTGACAGAAGCGCCAACCAAGCCTCCCCTTCGATGAACCGGCAAGAAATGCGGCGCATTTACACGCCCGAGCCCCTGCTGCGACATCCTGTCGCCATGATGCGGGAGATCGCCGATGATATGTGGGCCGGCCGCGAGTTGGCTTGGCGCTTGTTTCTGCGCGATCTGCGCGCCGGATATCGCCAAACGTTGTTGGGCTATGTGTGGGCCTTTCTTCCGCCGTTGGTCGCCGCGGCCACGTTTATTTTTCTCCAATCTCAGGGGATCACGCGCATTGAGGTGGTTGGTATCTCCTACGCGGCCTTTGCACTCATGGGCACGTTGCTATGGCAGATTTTTGTCGATGCGTTGACCAGCCCGTCTGCTTCGTTTGGAGCCGCTAAGGCCATGCTGGTGAAGATCAACTTTCCCCGGGAAGCGGTGCTCGTGGGCGGTCTCTACATGGTGATTTTCAATGCATTGATCCGGATGGTTCTCATCGCTGCTGTGATGATCCTATGGAATATTCCCGTTGGTCCCACATTGGCGTTTTTGCCCGTGGCCTTGTTTGGGTTGTTAGCCGCCGGTTTCGCTCTCGGCCTTTTCATCACACCGATTTCAGCGCTTTACGGCGACGCGGCTCGAGCGATTCCGATTGTCGCGGGTTTCTGGATGCTGCTCACGCCCGTGGTATATCCACCGCAAATGAGCGGTATTGCTGGTTGGTTGGCCACGTGGAATCCGGTCTCGCCGCTTATCGTTACCGCAAGGGAGTGTCTCACCGGCCAAACGCTGACCATGCTGGGACCGTTTTTCGTCGTCGCTGCTGCTTCACTGTTGCTGATCCTAGTCGGTCTCATCGGGTTTCGCATTGCCATGCCGCATTTGATTGAGCGGATGGGCGGCTGAGCGAAGCTCAGCGGTGGCAGTTAAAAGTAAAAAAGCCGCGCGCAAGCAAGATGGCTCTGAAGCAAAAAAGGTAACTTCATGCATCCCGAACTAGTTACCCGCAACTCGTCACTCTCTACCCAATCGGACGAAGTTCTCGTCCGAGTCGAGGGCGTTTCCAAAAAGTTCTGCCGGTCTCTCAAGAAGAGCCTCTGGTATGGGGTCTGCGACATTGCCGGCGAACTCAATCCGTTCGCCAAGCATGGAGCAAGGTGCATGGACCATAGAGGAGGCTCAGCGGAAAGCGGGAGCATTTCACCAGCCACCATCTACCCGCCACTTGCTACCCACGCGGCGATCGCGGAGGCGCGCGACAAGGATTTGCGTGACGGGGAGTTTTACGCCGTGCGTGACGTTTCCTTCGAACTCCGCCGTGGGGAGTGCCTCGGGCTGATCGGGCATAACGGGGCAGGGAAGACAACCCTGCTCAAAATACTTAATGGTCTGATCAAGCCGGATCGTGGTCGCATCGAAATGAACGGGCGCGTGGGTGCGTTGATTGCCTTGGGCGCGGGGTTTAATCCGATCCTAACGGGTCGCGAAAACATTTATATCAACGGATCGGTGCTGGGACTTTCGAAAAAAGAAATCGACGAAAAAATCGACGAGATCATCGAGTTTGCTGAGATCGGGGACTTCATAGACATGCCGGTACAAAACTACTCTTCGGGTATGTCGGTGCGGCTCGGGTTTTCCATCGCCAGTTCGTTGAGTCCGGATGTCCTGATTCTGGATGAGGTGTTGGCAGTCGGCGACACAAGCTTCGTTATCAAGTGCTTGAACCGCGTACGCACCCTATCGGCCCGTGCAGCGGTTATTCTCGTATCTCACAATATGCAGTCTGTTTCCTCATTTTGCACGCGAGTCATCCTGATGGACCATGGTTGTGTCATGATCGATGCACCAAATTCTTCCGAAGCTATCGACCGCTACTTCGAAATGGTTCCTCACACCACGCACGAAACAGGAAGCAGAGAGGCGGTGATTGAGTCAATCTTGCTCGAAGGTGGCGGGAGGCTTTCCCATGGAAGCACAGGACGATTAGAACTGAAATTCAGCATCTCCTCATCAGTGGAAGCCGCGCTTATCACGATCTACATCGCAGATGAGACAATGATGCCCTTAGTGTGCATGCCGGTTAAAAACGAACACGGAGATTTTTTGCGTTGCAAGCCGGGCACCCACAAACTCTTCATCAGTCTCGGCTCGATTGACGTAGTTCCGGGAAAATACAGTCTTATTGTTTCCTTTATTGAAGAGAGCTCGAAGCGCGTCCTGCTCCGCTCGCAAGGCCTGACTGAATTCCGAGTCTTCTCTGAAAAAGTCCACTCGGGTAAGATTATGCGACCAGCTACAGCCAGAATGGAAAGTCGTTAAAGGTCTGCGAAGTTCAGGCAAAAATAATAGATCTTTTTCCTTTGATCGAAACAAAATAACCGAGGCACCGTTCAACGTGAATCTAGCAAAATCAGTTTTCTCGAAATTTTCATTCCGTTTTTTTGGTCCAACACGACCACTGCCAAACAGCCTGCTGCCCCGTCAGTTCCTCCGGGATCGTGCGATATTCATTCACGTGCCAAAGTCGGCTGGCTCCGCGCTGCTCGATGCTTGGCTTGGCTTCCAGACGGGCCACGTCACTGTGGCTGAATACCAAGCTGAAGACCCGAAATTTTTCCCCAGTGCTTTTATTTTCACCTTCGTCCGCAATCCGATATCCCGATTTATATCCGCTTATGACCACATTCAAACCGATGACCTTTGGAGTTATCTTCCGGAGGTCAAGCGCCAACTGGATAAACAAGGTGATACGGTCTCGGAACTGGCGGAAAAGTTAACCCCGACTTGCCAGATCCTCAAACTACCTTGGTTCGCTCCCCAACATTCATTTCTCGAAATCAACGGCCGGTTAGCGGTCAACCGTGTCTTTAAGACCGAATCATTTGACTCTGATCTCGAAGTGCTTTGTGCCGAGACGGGAATACGTCTTCGTGCTACGGCGCCAGTGAACCGTCGGGGTGACCCACTTGCGGTGCCCTCCGATCGCCTCAGCAATGCTGCTATTGTCAACCTCCGTAGGATTTATGCGCGCGACTTTATTCTTTTCGGATACTTCTAATTGTCAAAAAGCTCCACAGGTACCGTGTGACCTATCTGCGGGTTCCGCCTTCCGACTACTTACGGAAATACCTGAAAAATAAAGGGCACCCACCAAATTAACCAGATGCGCCTGTGGTAGCTAAAACCAGACAACTGTGGGATCGTATCAACCGGTTATTTCTGACTCAGAACCGTCGGCCCAGTGAGGAGTGGTGTGAGCAAAACTTTGCCCGCGCAAATGGTTTTACCCCCATGGGCGAATTTGATGATCGGGACGTGTTTGTGTGCGGTTGGCCCAAATCAGGCAGCACGTGGTGCCAACGTCTTTTCAGCGGCGTCGTTTGGGGCTTGGACACCTCCGAACTCACTGATCAGTTGGCCCAGTCATTGCAACCAGATGTGCAATACAAGAGGTTCTATTACCGTTTTCGAACGCCTACGATTTTTAAGTCGCACCTTTTACCGCAAGTCAACTATCGAAAAGTTATTTTTCTTGTCCGTGACGGGCGCGATGCACTCGTTTCTTACTGGAGGATGATGAGGCAGGTTCACCCGGATCTTTCCTTGGAAGATGCCTTCAACATGGAGGACGAGTTATCCCCCTGCTCTTGGGAAAAATATGCCCGGTGCTGGTCGCGTAACCCTTATGGCGCGGACCTGATGACGCTTCGATATGAAGACTTGCTTGGCGAACCTTTGAGAGAGCTTTCGCGAGTTAGCGACTTTCTCGGTGTAGCCCGATCGGCGGAAGAGCTATCTAGCGTCATACGCGGTGCCGATATCGAAAAAATGCGGCGTATCGCGCAGCGCCATGGATGGGACAACAGTGGTAACCCCATGAACAACTCCTTTTTAGGCCAAGGGCGAGCGGGGGGTTACCGCAGCGAAATGCCTGCCGAGCTGCAAGAGCGCTTTGTGCTTCGTGCAAGCGACATGTTGGACCAGTTCGGCTACCTCTGATCCGTTTTTTACCTGATTCCCTATGCCTGCAAGTCCTTCCGCACATGTCGAACGGCCGCAACAAGGCAAAGCATCGCTGTCAGCGGCGCTCCGCGCACATAAAGCGCATTCTATGAACTATCTGGTTCGTCTTCTCCGGGAATGGTCGCCTGGATCCCCGGTTCGTGACTGTCTTCACGTTGGGACGAACTGCCTCATCGAAGCGTTGCCCTTGGAGCGCTACGATTGCCAGGCAGAGCTGTCCATAAATCGCGGTTGGTTTGTCTTCGACCAGATTGCGTTTCTCATGGTCCCGAAATGCGCTTGCACTTCGATCAAAATGGCCTTCGCTGCCCGGCTGAGGCCCGACATATTTGGCAACCCATCCAACGCCCTCTCAGTGCACGGCCTCGACGCGCCCCACGGCGGAAGGTTTGTCAGATGGGAACAGCG
>CAIZMQ010000177.1 GCA_903934135.1 uncultured Verrucomicrobiota bacterium | reverse complement strand
CTTGGGGTATTTCTCCTCCAGCGCCCGCAGTCCGGCGTAGATCATAGCCGCGTGCCACTCGGGACTGAGGTTGTTCTCGAGAACGGGTCCGGTGGCGGCGATGGCGACCCAGCCGTTGCGCGAGGCAATGCCGCCGAAGCGTGGCATTGCCTTGAGGTGGTCGCCGCCATTGTCATCGGTGGAGAAAACAACAAGGACCTTCTGCGGTTGCGAGGGATCGAATCCCTCCGGGAGCATGATGCCCACGTTGGCCTCTTCCGGTTTCACTCCGGCGGGTGAACGGCCGGCCATCTTTTTCTCCTCGTCGTTGAGTTGAACTTTGAATTCCTCCAACTCACCTGCACGGGGGGAGGCAGATTCGTCGTCGAGCGTTGGCGGAATGGCGGGCGCGGGCGTCGGCTCGGGAGAAGTTTGGGCGACGGATTCGGGCGGGTCATCCAGCGGCGGTAGGGTAGCAGCGGCTTCGGTGACAGCGGACGCCTCGCCCGCAGGACGGATCGTATCCGGGGAGTTGAGGACGATCTGGGGACGCCCCTTGTGCAGAGTGATCGTGCCCTCGGCTTCCGCTTCTTTACCTTCAAGCGCCGCTAGGTCTCCGTAGGCGCTCGGATCGCCCTTGATCACGGCGGTGAACTCGCTGTTTGGGTGGGGACGACCGAAGTTGAGGAACGTCAGTTCGCCAACTTTTGAGACCTGTGCCACGGTCCCGCGGACGACCGTGGTCTCACCCACGTGTGCGGCTGCATCACCACTGGAAATGGCTGCCCCTGCGATTTGACTCACCGCCAGCAGGGCCACCAATGCCAGCACCGCTTTCACACCCCCTGCATGGCACCCGGACCTCCGGACGGCAAGGTCGATGTTTGGCCGACGCAGACAATCCGGCCTATTCATGGCCCACCTCGTCACGCTCGATCCGCCAGACAAGGTCGCGCCGCCCACCGCTCGCGCGCGGCACTCCGCCATCATCCTCGCGGTCGAACCCCACACTGTAGACCAGCACGTTGTCCCTTTCCGTGCGATAGATGAACGGCCGGCCGGTGAAAGGGTCCGTGATGGTCGCTTCCGGCAAACCGAGATCCGGCAAAGTGGCCGGATATTTCCCCTCGCGGGAACGAAAATCCTCCAACGCCAGTCCAAGCCGGCCGAGTTGGAGGTTCACTTCGTATTCGGCGAGTCTAGCCGGAATAACATCGAAGACCGGAGCAGAGAGGCGTGTCAGGACCGCATACTTGGGCACGCTTCCGGAGAACTTGTCCGATGCGGCACTCCCTTGCGGCGTGATGCCCTTTTCTATCTCGCTCCGCACAGCCTGCATCATCTGCAGATAGGCCACGTAATCACTGAGCACCAGCGGTCGCCCCACTGTCTGATAGCCATTCATGGTCTCGCGCCACTCGGCCGCCCGCGGGGAGGCGCCGTCAATGGAGAGAGTGTCTACAACCATGTCTCCAAGCGAAAAGCAGCCCTGCATGGCCCCTTCGAAGACATAGCCGCCGTAGATGACCCGCTCGGCATCCAAAGCTTTGCACAATTGCGCTTGCGCCTCGCCCTCGTGTTTCAACCATGAATCACCGAGTGCTTTCCAGTCGTCCATGGTGAAAGATCCGGGCGGAAGCTTGGAGATGACCAGCTGCGCTGTGTTGACCGACAAATTGTCCACGGACACGCCAACGAGCCAACCGATCAGCAAAATATCCTGAAGCCCGAACAGGGATAACTTGGAGCAAGTGAGCAAATCATCTGCAGCATCTTTCTGATTGCCCTTCTGCGCGGCCAGCCAAGAGTCGGCGCATAAAAGTTGGACCGCAGACAACAAAGACGCGAGCGGATCCATCTCGATGCGCAGCGCATTCGAATAATCGCGCTTAAACCAAGCAGTCGGCTTGCGGGATGCTTCCGTCATCAGGCGGAACATTTCCCGCACCTCCGGTTTCTGCAACTGCGCTTGCAGCTGGTTCAATCGATCTGCATCAAACATGAGCGGATTACGCTCCGCGTCATTGGCACCCGGACTGGCCTTGATAAAGCCCTCCGAGTCTTTGAGGGCTTGCCAGATCTTTTCCACTCCGACCAACAGAGGAGCTGCGTTTTGCTCCGCAGGAATCGGCTTTGGTATGACCTCGACCCCGGTTGTTGGCAGACCAGCCTCAAAGATTTTCGCTTTGACCTTATGAAGGCGCCACCACGCTCCAGCATACCAAGCCGGCCAGAGGGCAAGGGCGAGCAAGACAGCGCCTAGGATCGCCCACAACCACGGCGAACGATGCAAACCAGCCATGACTTTGGCGCGAAATCTACTCGAGGATCTTCTCGATGTCCGCGTCGGTCAGCTTGCCTGGATGACCCTCCCAGACGATCTCTCCGGACTTGTTGATCAGAAATGCCGTCGGGATGCTGCTGACGCCCAT
>CAIZMQ010000176.1 GCA_903934135.1 uncultured Verrucomicrobiota bacterium | reverse complement strand
ATTGTGCGATCCCTGCCGGATATTGAGGCATCCGCGCGTGGCTATCACGGTGTTGCCGGTCAATTTGTTGTGGTTGGATTTGAGCGAGACGACCTCGGTCCCCTCACCATCCGCACCCTCGAAGAGATTGCCTTCGACCACGCACCAGGCGCCGTCCTCGGCCTTGGGGTCGAATTTGCCCGGTCCCCACATGCGCAGAATCTCGCGTCCGTTGCCGTCGTCGTGCGGGATATTCTTGAAATAACAACCGCGGACGGTGTTGCGCCGGCTGTCGGTCACCGCGTTGCCGAGCAGGGGCTGCATGTTATTCTTGCCCTTGAAGTAGCAGTGCTCGACGACGTTATCGTCACCTTCGAAGAAGACCCAGTAATACTCGTCCTCGAACTTCTCCGGATTGAAATCCACGATGGCTGTGTTTTTCACCGTCGCGTGGTGCGAGAGAAAGTGAATGACCGAGGAGTGCTTGGCCGCGAGGGCTCCGCGGGTGAAATAGAGGCCGTCCGCCACAACGTAAGGCGCTTTGATCCGGAGCGAGGACGCGCCGGTCAGGATGGTTTCGCCGGGTATTTCCGCGCGGATGACGAGGGGCTTTTCCGCAGTGCCACCTTTGGTGATCTCCAGGGCCGCGTCTTTCCAGTCGCCCTTGGCCAGGACAAGCGTGTCGCCGGGTTCCGCAGATTTGATCGCGGCCGGAAAGGCCGCGGCGCCGGAAACCGGGATATCGCGGGCATCCAGTTGGAAGGCTCCGCAGATAAGGACGAGCGCGAAGGAGGCGGCGGATTTAGGTAAGTTCATGGCAGGGGAAGTCGTGTGACGCGGAAATTGTCGAAGCGCACGTGGTTGCGCACCGTGCGGAACCCGAACCAGCCTTCGCGGAAAGGCTGCGGATCCTTCTTGTCGAAAATCAACTCGCCGTCGCGGTAGAACTGGATTTTCTCGCCATCGGCGATGAGGCGGATTTTCACTGTCTTGTTCGGCACATTCATGAACTTCGCATCGGAAAGGTCGTCGCCCTCCTCGAGCGGACGGCTCCCGTCCCCCGGATACCGGCGGAAGCGCGTGGTGACGTTCCCGTTGGCCCCGTAGCCAACGTAGTAAAGACGCAGCGGGTCGTATTTTTTGAAATTCCCCGCGCGCTCCGCACTGCCGGCGAAGAGGTCCTCGGGATTTTTGGGATCGGTCGCCATCCAGAAACAGTTCAGGTCGCTGTAACGGTCGTTCGGGCCGCCTTCATCCACCATGACGGCATCGTATTCGATCATAATGGGGCCGGAGAACTTCTCTTTGAACCACACGGTGCAACCGCCTTTGTCGTTCGGACCGGGCGCGTCGTCGATGTCGAGCCGGCCGTCGATCACGGCCGTCTTTCCGCTTGGTGTCTGCTCCACCACCCAGCGCGAGAGGTCGCCGTCGAAATCCTCGCGGGCTAGCACTTCTCCAGGCTGGTCGCCCGCCGCTCGGGCCAGCGATGCGGTGACGGCCAAGGCGGGCAAAAGCAGGGTTGGTAAGAGCAAGTGGCGCACAGTCGGGGTGAGTCTAATATTTATTGCACCAAAGTAAACCCCCGAGACGGGAGAAAGTTGCGGCGCAACGTGAAAAAAGCGCTTGGCGGTCGGCTCGGGACAGGTGAGGCAGAAAACCGACCATTCCTTGCGGTGCGCGACCGCCCGCGTCTTCCGATAACGCGGGAGGCTGCGATACTCAATGCACGGCAAGATGGCGGAAAACGACATGAGCGACGCCCTCGGTGGCCTGCGGATAGCAGCCGGCCTTGAAGTAGCTGAGAAATTTCCAGAACCCGAGGTTACGCCGTACCTTCTCCTCGCCATCGACAGCGATGGAGAGTTCTCCGCCCTCGACGCGCACGTCAATCTTCACGAAGGATTCGCCCAACTCTCCCCGCAGCAGGATCTTTTCTTCCGGGGCATTTTTCTCGTTCCGGCTCGTTGTCTTGAGCAGAGCCCAGAGGTCGCCGTCCTGCAGAGCGATCCGCAGGAGCGGCGGGGCATCCTTCTTGTCCTCGGTGATACCGTGGATCTGCATGACGGTCACCTTGTCCGGGTCGAGACTCGAGACGGCACGCACTTCGGCGGAGAGGGCGCGCGATTCATCGGCCCTCCAATTCGGCAGATGCCGCAGTTCCGAACGCACGTATTTGGCATTGGGCGTGGTGCCTTTTTCCGAGGCATCAAGCTGGAAACACATCTCTTTTTCCGCGTTCAGATAAAAATAGTCGGAGCTGTATCCTTCCAGATCTTTGATTTCTTTCGGTCCCGGCAGGGTGATCTTCCACTCACTGAGATCAAAGGCGGTGGACGGCGCCTGGGCGAAAACACGCGGCTCCCCTAAGAGCACAGCCCCGGCAAACGCCGCCGTCAAAAAACGGGCAGAGCGCCGCGAGGGCATCAATTTAGGCCTGTCCGCCGGCCTTGCCCCGGCCAGCAGCCGCGCAAGCCCGGATGAGGGAAGTGCAGTGAAATATCGCGCCGGATCCAGCAGGGTTCGCCACTGGCATCGGCAAGACTCATGACCGCGGCTCATTCCTTGCGCGCGAGCAGCGTGGCCTGATAAGCCACGACCTGTATTCCCCCGTCCGTCCGTGCCACGACCATCGTAAACCGGTTCGTCCCCTCGATTATTCTTTCGCGTGCCAAGACTTTGAGGTCGAGCACGCCCGAGACCACGGCGACGCGGCCCAGCAAAGTCACCTTCGGCTCGACAATTTTGCACCGCACGTAATCCCTCGTGCCATCCCGCAGGGCGCCGAGAAAAAGTTTTTTCGTCTCCACCATGCCCGTGCCGTGCGTGTGCGTGTAACGGCTGTCGAGCAGGTTCTCCAAAGCAGCCGTATCGGAAGCACCGACCAGGGCAGCCCACTTGCCGGCCGTTCTAACCGCATCAGCCTCGGTGAGATCGCCTGCCGGAGCACCAGCCCACGCCAACCCTCCGGTGAAGGCTAGAACGAGCGAAAGAAAGACGGCTCTACACATGGGCCAACGGGTTATTCGGCCGGGCTGTTCGGGCGCTTGGAAGAACGACCGAGCAACCAACCGATGAAGAGCAGCGTGCCGCCGCAGAAAAGAATGCTGAGGCGTCCCGAGATCGGATTGGGAATGAGCACAAGCAGGGAGATGAACGCGCCGTAGGCCACGCAAAGTTTGGAGAGGGCGCTGGCTTGACGGCTGTCGGTTCCCTCCCCGATTTCCTTGGCGAAATCCACCGGGCGATGCATTTGCGCGAAAAATTCACCGGACCGTTTTTTGTATTCGGCCGGGGAATTGTTATAGAACATACACGAACCGAGGAACCATGCGGAACCGATGATGATGTTGGCCGCCATGGAGGCGACGAAGTCGTGCTCCCGGGCCCAATCGACCACCGGCGTCAGGCCGGTCGAAGCAGCCAGACCCTGCACCCACTCCCAACCGGGTCCCGCGGAGACGAGCAGCGAAACTACCAGGCAAACCAGCACGGTAGACCAAGCCGACCACGGCGGGGTGCGCCGGATAATCAGACACCAGAAGAGCGGGATGCTGTAAGGCATGCTGACCAACGCGCTGAAATTGATCATGAGCTTGAAGAGGCCCACGTTTTCCCACGTGCTGTAGACCAGCGCGGTGAGGATCACGATGATGCCGAAAAAGGCGGTGATGATTTTTCCCACCATGAGCAACTCCTTCTCGCTCGCGTGGGGCCGCATGAGCGGTTGGTAGACGTTCTTGATGAATACTCCCGCATTGCGGTTCAGGCCGGTGTCCATCGAGGACATGGTCGCGGAAAAGATGCCGGTGACGAGCAGGCCGAGGAGACCGGCCGGCATGGTTTGCATGGCAATGGCGACATAGGCGCCCTCCGCCGGGTTTTTCAGCGACGGGAACATTGCGGCCAGGTCGGGATAAAGAATCCGGGCGGCCATCGGCGGGATGAACCAGATCACTGGGCCGACAAGGAAGAGAATCGTGCTGAGCATCGCCGCCTTGCGCGCCGCGCCGCCGTCCTTCACGCAGAGGTAACGCGCCGCATCCTGCATGTTGTTGAGAATGATGATCTGCTTGATGACCATGGCGATCACCCAGAGCAGCCCGTATTCCGCGTAACGGGAGCCGAGCAGGTCGAGGTGGTCGGGCGGGATCTGTTCGAAGAATGGCCCGACGCCGCCCACGGCGACCAAGGCCAGCACCGCCACAACCACGGTGATGGGCATGAGGATCAGCGCCTGCAGGAAATCGCCGGCCACCACCGCCCAGGAACCGCCCATCGTGGCGATGAGCAGCACGACCAATCCCGTCACCACGATGGTGACCGGAAGGCTCATCCCGAAGACCGACGCGGCAAAGACGGCCAAGCCGAAAAGCCAGATCGCGGCGTAAAAAATCTGGATGGGCAACTGCAACCAGGTGAAGAACTGCTCGCTACCCGGACCGAACCTCTGGCGGATGGCCTGCATCACGGTGATAACGCGCATCTGCCGGAACCACGGGGCGAAGGTGGTGAAATTGAGGAAAAAGCCGATCGCGTTGGCCAGATAAATGACCAGGATGACGATGCCGAACTCATAGGCAATGCTGGCCGCACCGGTAAAAGTCCACGCGCTGAACGAAGCCATGAACGCCGAAGCCCCGACCAACCACCAGGTCATCTGCCCGCCACCGCGGAAGAAGTCGCTCGCATTCTTGCTGAAGTTGCGGAAGAACCACCCCATCCCCGCCATGAAGACAAAGTAGAACGTGATGACGAGATAGTCGTAGTTGGTAAGCATGGGGTGCTGGGAAATGAGTTTGTGTGTTGTCGGGGCCGGGTGGGAGTCTGCAGGGCCGGCGGCCATGTTTTTATGGGCCGAGCATGAGTCGACATCATCGCATCCCCCGCCCCGCCTGCAATAGTTATTATGTTCCGGCGAGAAGTCGGCTCCGATGTCCCTTACGGATGGAACAATTACCTGGCCGCCCCGCGCTCTCTCCGCGTCTGGGTCTGGAGCCAACCTCCGGAAAACGGCGCAAAGCAGGCCAAAAAGACGTGCTGGCTGCGTGCCGGGCGAGGTGCCGAGCATTTCCGCTGCTTTCGCTGTCTTGACCTATCGCCACTGCTTCAGGACCGGACCGATTTCGGCTTCGCCTTGCTCTGGCAATTGCTCCTTTGGCAGCCGCGGCGGCTTGGTGCCCTTCATCGAAGCGGGAAGGGCAAATGCAGATATCCTTGGCAAAAACAGTAGGGCGCCTCTGATACTGATCGTGAGCTGTCCCGGCCTCGACCGCAGAAACAGCGTCCCGCAACCAAAAAAGCGGCCCCGGGTAACCCCGGAGCCGCCCTGATTTTATTCGGCTGGCTAGATGGCCAAGGGCGTTACTCCTGAGAGCCCGCCCCGTCGCCCTTCTTTTTGCCCTCGCCTTTTTTCTTCTTGGTGGATGCCTCAACGGCTGAGGCCGTGTCGGGGCTCGCCCCGGCTGTGATTTTGGCGCGCATTCCGACCGTGATGTCCGCAAGCTTCGCGCTTGAGCCCTCCACTGTGATCGTCGCATCCGCCACCTTGTAGATTTTATCCTCGCCGGGTTCGTTTTTCTTCCCGGAATGCACGGTGATTGTATTGGCGGCGGTGTCGACCGCGGTGACTGTCCAGCCGGGCTTTTTACCTCCCTCTTTTTCCCCAGCCAGTGCCATGCCTGGCGCGGCCAGAATGATGGTGAGGGTCAATGCGTAGGATATGAATGCTTTCATTGTGGTAGCAGTGCTTTCTGTTGATTGTTGAGTTGGTTTTGAAGTCCGGGGAGACGGGAAAGAAACCCCTGCCCCAGACGAAAGTTGCGAAAATCCCGCTTTTTTTTCGCCGACCTGATGCCGGAGCAACAGCACCCGGCGGGCTTCAACGTGCAGAGCGCGTTCATCGGTGCCGGGTGGGGTGATCATCCTGCTCCCTCCCGGATCGCTGGACCGGCGGGGCGTGGCCAGTGCTCCGCTTCCCGCAGGCTCTGCGGAACGAACGGCTACTCATGGCGCAATGCGTCGACCGGCTTGAGCAGCGGGGCTTTGCGCGGCGGCGCCTCTCAAGCTCCGCCCGCTCCGGTGACCAAGGTCTGCGGAACCCTTCCCCATGTCCGACTGACCCGCTTGCTGATCGACTTGACAAAGTCATCCTCCCTACCGCGATCCACCAAGGCCAGCACTGCACCTCCGAATCCCCCGCCAGTCAGCCGGGCCCCGAGACAACCGGAAATGCTCCGTGCCTCGGACGACAGAAAATCGAGTTCCTCGCACGAGTTTTCGAAAAGCGTCCGCGAACTTTCATGCGATTCGTTCATCAGGCACCCCACAGCGGCCAGATCACCGGCGCGGAGTGCTTCCGCCGCCGCAGCCACCCGGGCATTTTCGCCGACGACATGCCGGGCGCGGCGCAAAGGGGCACCCTGCAAACGCCCGGAGTTCTCACCCTCGTCAAGCATCTGCGAGGTGGCATCGCGCAATTTCTCCACGCCGAGAATGCGCGCCGCTTCCTCGCATTCGGTGCGGCGATCGTTGTAGGCGCCGTCAGAGAGCGCATGCTTCACGCCGCTTTGCACGATGACGAAGCGCGCTTCCGGTGGGACCGGCACGCGTTCCACCACGAGCGAGCGGCAATCGAAGAACACTGCGTGATCGCGTTTGGCGAAGAGTGAGGTCACCTGATCGAGCAGACCGCAGCGAACTCCCGCGAATTTGTGCTCGGCCTCCTGCCCGATCCGCGCCAGCTCCATGTCGTCGAAGTCCGTGCTCCAGGCCTGCTGCAAAACCCGCGCGGTGGCACATTCGAGCGCCGCACTGCTGCTCAGCCCCGCTCCCATCGGCACCGTGCTGCTAATCTCGAGTTCCAACCCATGTGCCTGCGCACCTCGCGCTATGAATCCCGCCGCCACCCCGATGGCGTAATTCGCCCAGGATCCGGTTTCGACTGGACGCAGGGCATGCAGTCCCAAGGCGAGTGACTCACCCAGGTCCAAGGCCCGCAGAACGAGCTGACGGTCACCCGTCGAGCGTGCCGTCACCGTTGCGCCAACTTCGAGACCTATCCCGATGACGAGCCCGTCGTTGTAGTCCGTATGATTTCCCAGCCATTCGGCCCGGCCCGGTGCGTGGCCGCAGGTTTGCGCAGATATCATGTGCAGCGGCTCACCTGCCACCGATGAGAGGTGGTGCTCGTATGTGACTCAGATGGCGTCTCGACGGCTTGCATGGCGAATCGTCAGGCCGCCCGCTCCACACCGGGCGCTTCCGGAGCGGTGAGATCTTCCTCTGCTTGCTCCACCCAGCGGGAGATCTCCTCCATCGTTTTTCGCCCGCAGTTGCGCTCTCCGGCCAGACGTTCGAGCACGTTGGCCTGGCGGGCTTGCTCGCGGGTGCGGATACCGTGGCGGCCCAAGGCATTGACCGCGCGGGCGGACAGAGAGTTGAGCTCCATGGCGGCGCGCAGGGATTTGAGCGAACGGCGATGGCGCATGAGCATCAGGGAAACGGCCTGCGGAGTCACCTGGAGCGGGCCGGCAATCTGGCGGTAGGAGTAGCCCAACCCGCGGAGCATGGCGATTTGCCGCACGCGCTCGGGAATTGCATCCAACGTGCAGGGGTGCGATGCGGGTTCGTCTTTTTCCCGGTGGGTGACGTCGGTAGTGGTTTTCATGGAGATTTGGCTCTTATCCGGAGAAATTTTTGATTGTTGGTGCTTGGCGACAAGGGCTCACCTCAGCCTTGCCGTTTCACCCCGCGAAGGCGGCGTAGATACCGATGACCAGAAGCACGAGCACGGCGCCGACCCACTTGGCGCCCTTCCAAGGAGTGAGGTCGATTTCGTTGTCGGTCTTTATCTTCCATGCCGTGGCGCTCGGGGCGACTGTTCCCATGAAAAGCAGGAACACGACGAGGAGAGCGAAAACAATGCTGATGAAATGGAAGCCGTGGATGTTAGCGGCCGAGAGTGCGGCGGCGGCAGGTTCCACAAAATAGCCGATCGAGATCAACACGATGCCGGCGACCAAAGCGATGGAGGCCGCGAAGGCGGGCACGCGCGGGTGCAACATCCCAACGACCACCACGGCAAAGATTGGAATGAAATAGATCGCGTTCATTTTCTGCAGGTATCCGAAGATGGTGTCCTGCCCGATGAGAAGCGGCGCCCCGAGCATTGCTGCGATGGCCACTGTGACCACGAACCATTTCGCCGCCCGGACGGTTTGTTCCTCCGTGCCGGCGGGGTTGATCACGTGCTTGTAAAGGCCGATGGAGAAGAGAGCCGAGGTGCTGTTCAGCGCTGCGTTGAATGAGCTGAGGATGGCACCCACCATAACCGCGGCGAAAAATCCAGTAAGGTGCTCCGGCAGGAGATCCTTGACCAGTGTGCCGTAGGCTTGGTCGTTGGGAATGCCTTGGCCCGCGTAGATCTGGTAGGCGGCAAGACCGGGCAGCACGAGGTAGAGGGGTCCGAGCAACTTCAGCAAGCCGGTCAGCAGTACGCCCTTCTGTCCTTCGGCCAGGCTCGATGCACCGAAAGTGCGCTGGATGATCTGCTGGTTCGTGCACCAATAGAAAAGATTCAGCAGCGCGACGCCGGTGAAAAGGGTGGAGAAAGGAACCTCGGAGCCCTCCGCTCCCATCGAGTTCATGCGTTCGGGTTGGCCTGTCTTGAGCGCTTCCCATCCGGCCCCGATGCCTTGGTTATCGCCCAAGGCATTGAGCGCGTAGTAGCCGACGAGCAACCCTCCGACCAGCAGACCCACCCCGTTGATCGTATCCAGCACGGCAAGCGTGCGCAGTCCGCCGAATCGCGCATAGAGCATACCCATGACACCGATGAGCACCACCGTGCCTGCCAACAGAGTGGTGTATTCCTCGATGCCGGTCAGAGCCTGGAGGTCGACCATGCTGATCAAGCCGACGGCTCCCGTGTAAAGGATGAGCGGGATGAGCAGAAACGTGTAGGCCAGGAGGAAAATTGTGTTGGCGATGCTCTGCGTCGTGCGGTCGAAGCGCTTTTCCAAAAACTGCGGCACCGTGGTGATCCCGGTGCGCAGGAAACGTGGCAGGAAAAAGAGCGCCATGATGACCAGGGCAACGACAGCCACCACCTCCCAAGCCATCACGCTGAGGCCGTGGGCATAGGCCGAGCCATTGAGCCCGACCATCTGTTCGGTCGAGAGATTCGTCAGCAGCAACGAACCGGCGATGATCGGGAAAGTCAGCGAGCGCCCCCCGAGGAAAAAGCCCTCGGAACTCTGGGTCTCGTCCTTGCGGGTCAAAAACCAAGTCAGGCCCCCGGCAAGGGCGGTGAAAAGTAGGAAGGAGATGATGGTCATGGTAGGTGGTGGGTGGTGGGTTTTTACGGCGACTGCCGCGGGTTGATTTTAAAGTTCCGCTCCGCCAGATTTCTTTTCGCTGGCTTCGGCGCGCTTCTTAAATTGCTCGGGTGCGTCGTAGTGAGGAGAAGGCGCGTGCTCCACCGCCATGATACCTTCGATTTGCCCGACGATATCCGGATGGCTGGAAGCCAAGTCGTTCTTCTCGGCAGGATCACTCTTGAGGTCGTAGAGTTCAAGCGGCGCTTTTGTGCCCAAGCGGTAGCCTTTCCAGTCGCCGAGGCGCACCCCCTGCTGGAAGTAGGGTTCATAGATCTCGAAGTAGAGCGCTTCGTGCTTTGCCACCTGTTTCTGGCCCAACAAGGTCGGCAAAATGGAGATGCCATCCGTGCCGGGCGGCACGGGAACTCCGGCCAGTTCGGCCGCCGTGGGCAGAAAATCCATGGACGAAGTCAACAAGTCGCTGGTGGTACCGGGTGGGACTTTTCCCGGCCAGCGGGCGATGAAAGGCGTGCGGATGCCACCTTCGTAAAGCATTCGCTTGGCCCCCCGCAGCCCGCCGGTGCTGGCCAGCGTCTCAATGAATTCTTTATTCGCCCCGTTGTCGGAGGAGAAGATCACCAGCGTATTGTCGTCGATGCCGAGGTCTTTGATCTTCTGCAGGAGGCGGCCGACGTCTTTGTCGATCAAACCGACCATCGCGGCGTAATTCCGGGCTGCCTCCGGCCAAGGCTCCTCGGAATACTGGGCATTATCCGGGATGACATAGTCGCCGTGTGGCGGCGTCCACGCGGCGTAGCAGAAAAACGGACGGTCCTTGTTTTGCTCGATGAACTTCAGCGTCTCATCGGCGATGCGGGTGTGCGAATAGTCCTCCCATGTTTGCCGGCCCGATTGGGGCAACGGTTCGTCGACCCCATTGCGGACGAGATAATCGGTATAAAAATCGTGCGCATGTTTTTGGTCGTAGTAGCCGAAGAACAGATCAAAGCCCTGCTTTTCCGCCGCGCCCGTCGTGCCGGGATTGCCGAGACCCCATTTTCCGAAACCACCAGTCGCGTAACCGGCTTCTTGCAGCAAGCGGGCGACGGTCATCTGACCTTCGGGGAGGGCAAGCAGACCGTGTTTGCTTTGGTTCGCGCGGCGCAAGATGTGCCCCGTGTGCTGGCCGGTCATCAGCACGCAGCGCGAAGGTGCGCAGACGGCGCTCCCACTGTAGGCATGGGTGAACTTCATGCCCTCCGCAGCCATCCGATCAATATTGGGAGTGACACCATACTTGCAGCCATAAGCCGAGAAATCCCCGATTCCCGCGTCATCGACGAAGATGAAAACAATGTTGGGTTTTGCAGGTGACGCACCAGCAACCGGGGCGGGCGATGCTGGTGCAGCAATGCTGCAACCGAAAAGGAGGGCAAATATTGCGACGAGTTTCATAATGTTTTTTCGACCTCAATGAGGTGGAAGACGGTGTCATCTCCTGATTCATAGTTCAGCACGATTTCGGAAACTTCCGGCAAAATGACCGTCTTGGTTTTCCACTCGCCGCTGTTGTTGTTCTGCATGCGTGTCCCGTCCTTGCCCGGAACCCCCAGCGACCATGCTCCTGTGCCCTGATCAAGGTAAGTGACAGTCACCTTCGCCATCTTGGAATTAAACGCCGGATCAAGCTGGAAGCGCATTTGCGTCTTGCCGGACTGATGCTCAAAAGCGCGACCGAATCGGCCATAGATGGTTTCGTCGATGTTCCACCGTCCGACATCACCGGAGCCCGGGTCGATCTGCGTCAGGAAGCGGGAGTAGTTCCCTGGCACGGTGCCCCAGCCCACATCGTTGGGGCCCGTGGCCTTGCGATTGATCATGCCGCCGCCAGTCGCCTTTTGCGGGTCCTCCATGCGTGCGCCGTAGGCGGCATAAGCTTGAGCAATTTTGAGGTAACGTTCGGTATCCTTTTTGTCCTCCGGCCGGCCGCCGAATTTCGCGGCGGGGAACCGCTTGAAGTCTGAGGCGTCAAGCCCGTCGCGCAGAGCGCAGAAGGCCGCGGGTGCGGTCGAGGCGTTCCTCTGGCCGGCATACTTGTTAAAGAACGCGCAGGCCGGCCAATTGGCTTTGTCCTTCAACGCCTTGGTGGGAACATTCCAAATATCCAACCGGCCGTGGGAGGCAAAGAGGCCCGACCAGTAGAGGGCTTGCGGAATATTTCGGTTCGACCAGCCCATTTCAAACAACTCGCCATCCATTTCCCCGCGCATAAGAACCAATTTGCCGCGTTTATTGGCTTCGGATTCAAGGTCCGCGTGCCTAGCCAGCCTCTGGTCATTATCACTGACCAAGTAGCCATGACTGAACATCCCCTGTTTTAAGGCAATGACTTCCATGTTATCGAGAAGCCACTGCGATTCTTCGCTGCCATTGGCATCGGCATTGACCAGAATGGGCATGCCAGGCATCGCTTTTTGGTAGCGAGCCCACGCTTCGAGACGAAAATCGTTCCAGTCCTCATCCGATATATCCTGCTTTTTATCGATCGGCTTTCCTTTGTAGGGCTGCCCATCACCCGTGGAGCCTTCGGCACATTGGACCATGACAATGCGCTCGCGCAGGGCGGGCGGCAGCTGTTTGATGTAACTCCCGAAAGCGTCAATGAGCCCGAAAAATGCTTTTTTGTATTCGGGGTGGAGATAGTAGGGATATTTGCTTTGTTTATTGGTCTTCCGGCCCAGAGCATTGACAGACCTGTCGGTGGTGACCACCGGCACGCCTTTGGAGTAGATCCACTCAGGCGCCTCCGGCCCCACCCAGATCATCAGCGTGGCATAGAGGTCATCCGCACGCGCGGCCTCGAGTTTTTTGCCGATGGCATCCTCAAAGGTGTATTTTCCCGGTGCCGGTTCCAGATCACCCCACTTGAGAATGAGCGGCACACTGCGCAGTTCCGGACAGTCGGCCCGAGATATGTCGCCCGGTTTCCATCCCGCCCAACTGGATATACCCAAGCCCGGTTTGGTCTCCGCTTCCACTCCGGCCACCGAAAGGGCCAGCAGGCCTATACATATAAATACTTCTTTTTTCATAATGTTCTTCAGCAGGGATAAAGGCAAAACCGGTTGATACCCTGCGGAGTGAGGCTATTCATCATCATCGACTTTCTTTTTTTTGCCCTTGTTCTTGGACATTTTCTTTTTGTCGGCTCCGGAAAGTTTGTTGCGGGGAGCATTCGGTTCATCATGGGTGGGCAGATACTTTTTGAAGAGGGCGATGATCTCTTGGGACTCGGGATTTGCGGCCAAGTTTGTGTGCTCAAGCGGATCGACGGAGTGGTCATAGAGCTCCTCGGCTCCGTCGGCTTTGCCTCCATACCAGGTGTAGCGATAGCGCCCATCGGTGAGGGAGTGGTTCTTGTATTGGTAAGTGGTCAGGGTCGGGACATTCCACTCCATGGAAGGATTCTTGAGCAGAGGGGCAAAGCTGCGGCCTTCGTTTTCCGCATTGGGTGGCAACCCGCACAGCTCGACGAGCGTGGGATACATGTCGAGCAGGTTGACCACACCTTCGCATTTGAAGTCGGGTGTCGTGACGCCGGGAACGCTGACCAGCAGAGGCACGCGGCACGATTCCTCCCAGAGATCGGTCTTGCCGTATTTCATCTTTTCACTGAGATGCCAGCCGTGGTCTCCCCAGAGCATGATGATGGTGTTGTCGGCATACTTGCTCTTGGCCAGCGCGTCAAAGACCACGCCGAGGCAGTAATCGACGTAGCTGATATTGGCGAGATAGGCTTGCTGCGCCTCGAGATGGAGATTGGCTTGGTCGGCGGCTTTAAAACGAGGATCCGGACGAAAAATCGGATCGCCTTTTTTGCCGACGATGTCTTTCAGGTCGTCGCGCACGATGTCAACGGGTTTCAACTTATCCAGCGGATAGAGGTCAAAAAACTGCTGGGGAACCTCCCAAGGCAGATGGGGCTTGGAGAGTCCGAGGGCGAGGAAAAACGGCTTCCCTTCAAAATCCCGCTGGAGCTGATCGGCGGCCCATTTGCAGGCCAGGTAATCCTTGGTCTTTTCCACCGGGGCCTTCACGGCTCCCCACCGAAATTCCTCGCCTTTTTCATTGCCGTCCTCCGCCGGGGGCCTCTTCTCCCAGAGCATGCCGCCCTTTCCACCTCCGGGGAGTGCGGCGAATTCGTCGAACGCCCATTGACCTTCATCCATGCCGTCTTCCGTCGGATGTTTATGAAAAATTTTACCGGTGGAGAGCGTGTGATAGCCGTGCTGACTGAAGTACTGCGGCAGGGTGGTGACATCCTTTGTCAGGGGCGCAAACCTCATATTTTCTCTATTCCCGTAGACTCCGGTCGAAGAAGCCCGCTTGCCGCTGAGCAGGGCCGATCGGGAGGGACCGCAAACTGTGGAGGGCGCGTAGGCTTTATTCATCACCGTCGCCTGCTGCTTGGCCAAGCGATCCATGTTGGGGGTGATCGCCTGCGGGTTGCCACCGAAGCAGCCGACCCAGTCGTTGAGATCGTCGATGGCGATAAACAAGACATTGAATCCCCTGCTTTGATATTCCGCGGCCTCCTCAAGCGCCGCCTTCCCGGGGCCACTTGGCTCTGCTTGTTGAACTGGCTGGTTGGATCCCGTGGCCGCGCCGGTGGCCATTAACGGCGTGAGCAGCACGGACGAAGCGAGCAGAGTGTTGATGTGTTTCATAGGTTGCTTGATGGTGTGTCGGGAGTGGAAGGAGGCTCAGGATTTGGGTTGGGTCGGCACTTTAGGCGATTTCCTGATGGTTGCCAGTTCCTCGGCCAATTCGGCGGCTTGCTCGGGATGTTTTTTGATGATGTTTTCCTCCTCGTTCGGATCGTCAGCGAGATTGAAGAGCATAGGTTCTGGGATCGTTGCGGCCGCAAAGCGCTCGTCTTCGGCGTTGGCTCCGCTACCTATGCCACCCGCACCTTCCGACGCCGGGATGTATTTCCAGTTGCCCTTGCGAAGTGCGAGCCCACCAATGCCGTGCAGGACAGTGTGGTCGCGGAGGTTTTTGTCCGTTTTGCCCAGCACCACTGGGGACAAATCCAAGCTATCTGGCGCGGCAGAGGCAGGAAATTCTTGGCCGACGATGTTCGCCAAAGTGGCGTAGCAATCCACCAGATTGATCATTTGGTCGCTGACCCGCGGTTTGATCTGTCCCGGCCAGCGCACGATGAACGGGACGCGACAGCCACCTTCGAAAACGAGATACTTCCAGCCGCGTAAACCGCCTGCGGGTTGGTGGCCATTCAAGTCCTCCACCGAACGGTCGTAGTAGCCATCAAAAAGAATCGGGCCATTGTCGCTGGAGAAGATGATGATCGTGTTCTTGGCCAGATCAAGGCGATCGAGTGTTTTCATGATTTCGCCGACCTGCCAGTCAACTTGATGGATGACATCGCCACGCACGCCGCTCTGACTCGTGCCGGCAAAGGGCGGCTCAGCAACGCGCGGCACATGCGGCTCGAAAAGGCCGACACTCAGAAAGAAGGGTTCGTCCTTGTGGCGCTCGATGTATTCCACCGTTTTGGCGACAACGGTGCTGGCAAGTTCCTCGTCTTTGAACCTCGCCGCGTGACCGCCTTTCATATAGCCGATGCGGCTGATACCATTGATGATCGTACCGGAGTGCTGCTTGTCCGCGCCCTGTATAAGCAAGTCTGGTCGTTCTAAGCCAGTTGGCTCCTCGCTGATGTTGTTGATGTAGCTGACGACGATCGGGTCGGCAGGATCAAGGTTTGGGACTTTGTGATCTTCAACCCACACGCTCGGCACGCGGTCCACGGTGGCTGGGATGATGTGGGCATAATCGAAACCGATTTCCAGCGGGCCGGGTTTTAACTCGCCATTGAAATCGAGCTTCGTCTTGCCGTCGCCCAGGCCAAGATGCCATTTGCCGATCACCGCGGTGTGGTAACCATCCTGGCGCAACAACTCTGGCAGCGTGAGACGACCCGGCTCGATGCAGAGAGGAGCGTCACCATCCAAGATGGTATTGACCTTCGCTTTTTGCCGCCAAGCGTATTCACCGGTCAGCATCGAGTAGCGAGACGGAGTGCAAGTAGCTGATGGCGAGTAGCCCTGCGTAAAACGGACGCCCTCGCTGGCCAAGCGGTCGAGATTAGGTGTTTGAATTGTTGTCGCCCCGGCACAACTCATGTCGCCCGACCCAAGGTCGTCGGCGAGAATGATGATGATGTTGGGTTTTGGCTCGGGCTTGGAAACGTCCGGAGCAGATAGCGCGCCTGCTGGAGCGAGCAGCAGTGTGGCCAGGAAAACAAGGCGGGGGTTCATTTTATAGGGTGTTGGCTGAGTTCGAGATCATTTCCTGGCGACTGCCACCATGTGCAGGGTCAGGTCGGTTCCGCGCGCGTTCAGGCGGACGTGCGCACCGGAGTCGTCTTTCGCGAAATCCGGGCGGGAGAGTTCATACACAATGGTCTTCCAACGACCGGAATCGTTGGATTGGGCGTGGAAGGTCTGGCCGGCGGCATGAATGTCGAACGAACCGGTGCCCTGATCGAGGTGGGTGATGTGGAGTTCGGCGTCTTGTGTTGCGAGACTGGCAGCGAAGGCGTCGTCCAATACAAGTCGCATCGTCTCGTCGCGCGGCAGCAAGCGGGCCCAGGCCCCAAACCTTTGGTCATCCGGGCCGGCGTTCTTGACCTCTCGGGTCTGATCAGGTGTGCGCTGCATAAGAAAGGTGTAGTCGCCCTTGAGGGTGTCGCCCTCGCGGAAAGCAACCCACGCCCCGGGCGCTAACTTTGGACTGGTTTGATAGCCGGCGTATTTGGCGGCGAATTGAAAGGCCGCATCGAACTCGTCTTTGAAAGTCGTGGCCTCTTTGGCCTCGGCAGCGGAAAGATTACCGCCGCGATAACGGCCATTGAGGGCCACTTCGAGGTCGGTGCCGTAACACGCGATGAAGGAGACGCCACAATGAAGGTCGCAGAGCAGGCGCCAGTAGTTCCATTGCGGCGGGCTGCACCAGCGCGGATCGGTCTTGCCGCCGTGGTGGCCCCAGGCGCTGGCCCACGGCTCGGCATAGGCCAGAGTTTTGCCCGTGCGGCAATCGTCGAGGAACCGCTGGTATTGGTCGCTGACTCCCTTCCGCGGTTCGACTTCGCTGCTGGTATGAAACCAGCACAAGCGCCCGCTTGTAAAATCCTGCCCGAATTGCCCGCGCAAATCCGGCTTGATGTTGTTGCGCACAAACACCCGTGTATGCGGCGAGAACTCTTTGACGAATGTCTCCAGCACGCGGGTCTGGTAGGCGCGGGCCAGCGCCGGCGTAAACGCTTCCCAAGAATAGGAACCCGAAGGCACGCTCCATTGCGTAAGGGGAATCTTCTCGCGAGGGACTTGCAGGTGCTCCGTGCCGATGGCGTTGAAGTTTTGCCTCACCCCGAGCAACGACTCGCGGTAGGGTGATTGCTTCAGAAACGCTGCGTAGGCCCGCAGGAAATTGAGATACGCTCGCTCGAACTCCGGATGCCAATACATGAGCGTCCCCCGTTTGTCGCGGACCTGCACCCCCAGAGACTCCGGTAGAAAAGGCACGCGGTTGAAGAGCCACGCCGGCTTGATGTTGCCGTTGACCTGCACCGTGAACGGCTTGTTTTGCTCATGCAACACTCGCATCTTTGCCGTGAGCGGACTGAAGTCATACTGGCCCTCGGCAGTTTCAAGTTCACCCCACTGCGCAATGACCTGGCCACCGGTAATGTATGGCAATGTCATGACTTCTGGCATGCGCTCATACCATATTGCATAGAGCCCACGGTGGGTCGGAGGCAGACCCGGCGCAGCGGCCGCCTCGCTCGAGTTGGGCAGCGCAGCCCCAGCCATGAGCAGCAGGGCGAATAGCGTTGGAACCGTGCACATCATTTTCAGCTCTCTAGAATGGACGGCATAGACATTGGTTAATCCGCAGCCTTTTCCTTGATGATGGTTTCGCCGCGCACGATCCGATCGTGGTAGTTCCTCATGGATGCCTTGCCATAAGCGTATTGGTCGAAAATGCGGCCGTGACCCAAAATTCGGGGGTCACCCTGCTGCTTGAGTTCAGCAAAAAGTTGTTTTTTCAAATCGGTGAACGAAACCAGCCCGGCCAGGTTCGTCATGCAATCCGGATCACTTTTTAGATCAAACAAAAGGTCGGCGGGTAGCTTGCCAAACGAGGCGGCAAAGAGGTGTTTGTTCCCGGGCACGCCTTCCGTCGCGAGCACCGCGGTCTTGGTCGGACTTTCGTCCGTATCCTTGTAACCAGTCTCCGGATTGCCTCCGGGCCAGCGATCTTCCTCGAAGTTGTGCAAATAAAGCTTCCCGCCTTTGACAATGCCGCGGATGGGATAGCCTTCATCATTGGGCCGACCGACATCGTTGCGTTCCTTGCCAATGAGGACATGGTCGCGTTGGGGAATGACGCGTCCGGATTGCTCCGACTTGAAAATCTCGGTGAGACTCCGGCCCGTGATGGCTGCCATGCCCGATGCGCTCTGCTCAATCTCGGCGACCTCGAGAAAGGTGGGTGCCAGGTCAGTGAAGCTCACATAGTCATCCACCACCCTGCCCGGATTGGCGATGGCTTTGGGCCACATGATGGCCAACGGAAGGTGGTCGGAGTTGTTGTAGGCATAACCTTTGCAATGAGGAAAAGGCATACCGTTGTCGGAGGTCACAACAACGAGTGTGTTTTCGAGCAAGCCGCGCTTTTCCAGCTCGGCGAGCATACGGTCCAAATGCAGATCGAAGTTCTCCACTTCCAACGCGTAATCGAGCATGTCGTTGCGCACCTCCTCGGTATCCGGCCAGCAGGCGGGTACGCGATCGATGTCGGAGGTCTTCTTGCCGCCTTTGGCGACGCCGGATCCGTATTCGTAGGCTCGGTGCGGCTCATGGCCGCCATACCAGAAGGACCAAGGATGGCCCTTGGGGGCGGCATCTAGGAAATCAGCGAAATTCCCGGCGTAATCAGCGGCCGAAATGCCTTTGGTGGGCTTGGCGGGTAATTTTTTTGCATTGAAGGGCTTGCCCGTCATTTCCCGCTCCTGACCTGCTGCATTGAGGGCAATTCCGGGCCCCCATCCCTTGCCGGTCAAACCGACAAAGTAACCCCGCTCGCCCAGCACCTCTTGGTAAGATTTGAACCCCGGTGGAAAAAGGGGCCAGTGGTTGCCTGCCTCCTCGAGTTGCCACGGATTACGGCCGGTGAGCACGCTCGCGCGTGAGGGAGAGCATTTGCCGTTTGGCGTGTAAGCTTGGTTGAAAAGTATGCCCTCGCGGGCCACGCGATCAAAGGCCGGCGTCCTGACCCACTTGCAACCGTACGCTCCCGCGTGGCCAAATGACCAATCGTCCGCAATAACAAAAAGGATATTGGGTTTCCCTAATGACCTCTCCACCTCAGCGGACCCAAAAACAACCGGACTAGTCACCAAAATCGCAACGAGGGTGATAAGTGCACTTTTTATCTTAAAGCTCATTTTAAACCAAATGCTTGAGTCCTTGCCGCTTTGCAGAGAGTCGAGAAGGCTTGGATGGGCTGGGTGCCAGAAGGAGCAAGGACCAAAGCGTCATGGAGGGGGAGCATGTCTTTCGCAAACAATGGTGCGTTACGGTGTCACCAATGTAATCAGCCAATGGATGAGCTGTGTGACGAAAAAAAGCCGCCGCCGAACAATGCTAGTCCATGCCGTGCGCGGAGTTCAGCGCAGAGGTGATAATAGAGGATCTAAGAAAGATGCCCTCCTTCCTGGTCCCACACGCCCAAGAAACGCGCTCCATTTCCGCTGCAGTGGCCTGGGGCGACCCCCAAAACGGGAGGATACAGAGGAGAAGATGAGGGACGAAGTAGCCCCCCCCCCCCCGAACAGAACCAGGAGACAAACAAAGTGGGATCGGACTCGCCGGGTGGTAAAGCCGAGAGAACGACGAAGCAAAAAAGTCGAAAATTCCGTGCGGAGCGCTCAATCTGATCGAATGGCCGTGATCGAAACCGGGCACGAGAAACTGAGTACACGCCGGACGGCGATGCTGTTGGGCATCGACCGCAACCGGTTGGCCCTGCGTACACACCCGGCGCGGGCCTTTGTGGGAGGAGGAGCTGAAGGCCCCACAGGAGTTGGACCGGTTGCAGAAGGGGACAACTTCAGCGTTTCATCGGCCACTTGTTTTATTCAGAGTGAGAAAGGAAGCGCCTTTTCACGGGTAGGTGATCTCGACCCTATAATACTTTTTCGTTCCGGTAGCTTCGGTATCAATGACTTTACGTTCGTTGCCGAGATCGCTTGAAGTGCTTCCGCTCAGTGCGGTCCACGATCCCGGGGCCAAGGACTCACTGCTTTTCAGATCATAGGTGCGACCATCGGCGATCGGACCGTAGACGATGGCCATTTGGTTAGCCTGTCCGGAGACGTGGGTTACCGTGGTTTTGAAAACAGAAGCGGCGTTGTTTGGGATCAAATCGGCGACGAACTCGAAATAGTTCGAGTAGCCATCACCATCATCATCTCCTTCCGGGCCTTGGGTGAGTTGATACTGGGTGGACCATGCGGAATAACCTGAGATCACTGCCAGGTTCAACGCTGCGGTGGTGGCGCCGCCGGTGTTGCTGGCAGTGACGGTGTAGTCGGCGGCGGTGGCAAGGGCTGTCGGCGCGCCGCTGATGACGCCGGTGGAAGTGTTCAGCGTGAGCCCGGCTGGTAGCGCGGGTGATACCGCGTAAGAAACCACCGCTCCACCGCTGCTGCCGGGCGTGTTGTCCGGGATTACCATGTCCTTGGTGTAGGTCGCCGGGTTGCTGGAGTAACTGAGAGAGGAAGGTGCGACATCGTTCACCATGATGCTCACCGAAGCGGTGGCGGAGCCGCCGGTGTTGCTTGCGGTGACGGTGTAATCGGCGGTGGTGGTCACCGCCGAGGGCGTTCCACTGATGACGCCGGTGGAGGTATTAAGCGTCAGACCCGTCGGCAACGTGGGTGAGACCGCGTAGGAGACCACAGCTCCACCGCTGCTGGTGGGCGTGTTGTCCACGATCTCCATGTCCTTGGTGTAGCTCGCAGGGTTGCTGGAATAACTGAGAGAGGAAGGTGCGACATCATTGACTGTGATGCTCACTAAAGCAGTGGTGGAGCCGCCGGTGTTGGTGGCGGTGACGGTGTAGTTGGCGGCGGTGGCAAGGGTTGTCGGCGCGCCGCTGATGACGCCGGTGGAAGTGTTCAGCGTGAGGCCGGCTGGTAGCGCGGGTGATACCGCGTAAGAAACCACCGCTCCACCGCT
>CAIZMQ010000175.1 GCA_903934135.1 uncultured Verrucomicrobiota bacterium | reverse complement strand
GTCCGGAGACACGTTCGAAGAGAATGCCAAATTGAAGGCTCTGTCCGCTTCGGCCCATTACGCCGGGTGGGTGCTGGCCGATGATTCCGGTTTGGAGGTCGATGCGCTGGGCGGGGCGCCGGGCGTGCGGTCGGCGCGGTTCGCGGGAGAAGACGCCGACATGGCGGCCAATCGTGTGCTGCTGCGCGAAAAATTGGGCGAAGTGCGCGGTCAGGAGCGGCGCGGGCGTTTTCGTTGCGTGCTGGCCTTGGCCAGGCATGGGGTGGTGGTCCGGACTTTCTCCGGAACGGTGGAAGGCTCTATCGCACCCTCGGAGCGGGGCGAGGGGGGATTCGGCTATGATGCCTTATTCGTCCCGGAGGGAAGCGGCCGGACATTTGCGGAGTTCGCCCCGGCGGAGAAGCACGCTTGCAGCCACCGCGGGCGGGCCTTGGCCGCTTATTTGACGGCAGGAGAACCTGCCGCGTAGTTCCGGGCGCGTTCGCGGGCTGCGATTTCTTTCGCGTCCAGACCTCTGTCGTTGTAGCGGCTGATGATGCGCTGCTCCGTGCTCCACGGAGTGCTGGGGTACTGCATGCTGGGCTGGTGGCCGGCCATGCCCCAAGTGCCGAGGATCAGTTCACGCTGGTCGGGGCCGTAGTGGACAATGGTGTCGTTGGGAGCCACCACGGGTTGGATCACGCGGTCATTCACATCCTTCTCTGGAGGAGTGTAGGGGATCGGCTTGTAGGGGTACCAAGGCCCGTAGAGTTCGCGGCGGTTTTCGGGCGTCGCGCAGGCGGTCAGACCGGCACAGATGACAAGAATGAGGGGACTCCAACGCACAGGACAGACATAGCGCCGACCGGGCCGGATGGCACCAAAAAATGACCGGGGCGTGCCGTTTATTTCCGGGTGAAAGCCACCGACATGAGGGCCATCAACTGGGTCGAAGCGGCCTCCAGTTCCGCGATGAGCGACTGGGTGCGTCCGCGGAAAAAAGAATAAGCGGCCATGGCCGGGATGCCGATGACCAGGCCCGTGGCTGTGGTCACCAGGGCCTCCGAGACGCCCTCGGCCAGCATGATGGGCCGCGAGGCCACGATGTCGCTGGCCACCACGCTGAAGGATTTGATCATGCCGAGCACCGTCCCAAAGAGGCCGAGCATTGGGGCGATGGTGCCGATATCGGCGAGGTAAGTGATACGCTGATTGAGGGCGGCGGCTTGGCGGGTTCCTTCGGTTTCGGCGATTTCCCGGGCGTCGGCAAAGGTGGCTTCCGGGTGTTGGGTGACGAAGTCCAGCGTGCGTTGCATGACGCGAGCCACGGCTTCGCGATGGCGGTTGGAAATGGCCAGAAGACCGAGGTAGTCCCGTTTGCGCAGGAGGGCATCGGCCGTCGCCATGTAGCGTTTGGTCACCACCGCGCCCCGCCGCATGGTGAAAAGGTAGACCAGAATGAGCATCACGGCGATGACCGAGAGGATGCCCAGAGGGATCATAACGGGGCCGCCGGAGAGCATGACCTGCCACAAATTGATCTCTGCGCGGACGGGCGGCAAAGCCTCCTGCGCGCGGGCGCTTGCGGCGGTAAGCAAGGTGACAAAAGCGGCCGGGAGCAATCTCACGACTCGAAGGTTAGCGGTCTGTTCGTCCGATGCAAGGATGGCGGGGGCGGCCGGAGGCGCTATAATTGCCGGCCTATGCCTGCTGCCGGCGACAAGCCCGACCTCCGCGCCCGCTTGCACGAGGTGCCGCACAAGCCCGGGGTTTACCTCATGCGGGACCGGCTCAGCCGGGTCATCTATGTGGGCAAGGCACGCGACCTGCGCAAGCGGCTGGCCAACTATTTCACTCCGGCGCGCTCGCGGATGGCCGACCTCAAGACGCGCGCACTGCTCGACTCGGTGTGGGATTTCACCCTGCACGTGGTCCGCTCCGACGCCGAGGCGGTGTTGCTCGAGGGTCGGCTGATCAAGGAATACCGGCCGAAATACAATATTTCTTTTCGCGACGACAAAAATTTTCTCCAGATCAAAGTCAACCTCGACGATCCGTTCCCAAAGTTCTCCCTCGTACGGCTGAAGAAAAATGATGGCGCCCGCTATTACGGACCCTACGCGCACTCGGGAGCTCTCCGCGCCACCCTTGAGATCCTCAAGCGCAAATACGGGCTGCGTTCCTGCCGGCCGCGGGTGCCGACGGAAAAAGACTACCGTCACTGCCACGATGACATCATCAAAAATTGCTCCGCACCTTGCGTTGGAAAAATCAGCGAGGCGGATTACCGGGCACGCGTTCTCGAGGCCTGCAAATTTCTCGAGGGCCGGAGCAAAGATGTGCCTGAAGAGTTGGAACAGGAGATGCAGGCGGCGGCCGCCCGCCAGGATTTCGAGAAGGCAGCGGCACTGCGTGATCTCGTGACCGCGCTGCGGCGCACCGCGGCGAAGTCGCGGCGATTTCTGCGTGGCGATGCTTTGCCGCGCGCGGTCAATCCGGAAGCCGACCTGAACGAACTCGGGGAGGCCCTCGGGTTGCCGCGCCCGCCTTCTCTCATGGAGTGCTTCGACATTTCCAACATCACCAACACGCACGTGGTGGCTTCGATGGTCCGCTTCAAGGACGGTGTCCCGGACCGCAGCAGCTACCGCCGCTACCGGATCAGGACGGTGGAGGGGCAGGACGACTTCGCGAGCATGGCCGAGGTGGTGCGCCGGCGTTATGCGCGGCTGCTCGCCGCGGCGCGCGAGGCGCATCCCGAGGCCGCCGAGTTCAGCCAGGAGGAGGCGGGTGAGGCGGTGGCGCGGCTAACCATGCCCGCGGTGGACCGTATTCCGGATCTCGTGGTGGTCGATGGTGGTCGCGGCCAATTGTCCAGCGCAGTCGGGGAGTTGCGCCGGCTCGGGCTGCGCGGTCAGCCGGTGATCGGACTGGCCAAGGAGCGGGAGGAAATTTTTTTCCCGAATGACCCGCAGCCCCTGCGCTTGCCGCACGAGAGCGGGGGGCTGAAGTTGCTGCAGCGCATCCGGGACGAGGCGCACCGGGTGGCCAACGGCTACCACCAACTGCTGATGAAGCGCCGGGTATCGGAGAGCCGTCTGGACGATGTCGAAGGGGTGAACAAAACGCGCAAGCAGGCGCTGTTGCGCGCCTTCGGTTCGGTCGAGCGGTTGCGCCGGGTTCCGGTCGGGGACATCGCCGCCGTACCGGGTATCGGCCTCAAATTGGCCCTGCAGATCAGCACCTCTCTCGGCGGAGGCGAGGCGAAACGGTTGCGCGGTAGCCACCTTTCGCCTTAGCTACCATCATCGCCCTGCAACACTACATCAATGCCGCCCAAGGCTATCTCGAGCTGGGTATGGCGGAAGAGGCCCTCGCCGAATTGGAGCGGGTGCCGGGGGAGGAGCGTGGGCACGAAGACGTGGCGCAGTTGAGGGTTTTTATTTTTATGCGCGTGCGGCGGTGGCCGGAAGCATTGACCGCCTGCGAGACTTTGCGGGCCGACCGACCTGACTCGCCCCTCGGCTACATCCACGGGGCCTTTTGTCTGCATGAACTCGGACGCACCGCCGAGGCTATGGCTTTGTTGCAGAAGGGTCCCGCTTCGCTGCTCCGCGAACCGGTCTATTTTTACAATCTCGGCTGCTACCACGCAGTGTTGGGGAACCCGGAGGAAGCGCAGAGCTATCTGCAGATGAGTTTCAATTTGGACGAAAAGTTCCGCGAAATCGCCCGCTACGATCCCGATTTGGAAGACGTCATCGGCAAGCTGGTATGAGGCGCATCGACGGGGCCGCCACCGCGCGGGTGCGGGCGGTCTTCGAGGATCATTTTGCCCGCGGCGAGGAGCTGGGCGCCGAGGTCTGTGTCTGGCAGGACGGCCACGAGTTGCTGCGGTTCGGCGGCGGGTGGCGCGACGCGGCGGAGACGTCGCCCTGGACCGCAGACACTATCGTTTTCTGCTGGTCGGCGACCAAGGGTCCCGCGGCGGCTTGTGCCTTGCATGCTTTGCAGGAAGCAAAAGTTCCTTTGGAGGCCCCGGTGGCCGATGTCTGGCCGGAATTCGGGGCGGCGGGAAAAGACAAGGTGACGATCTCCGAGCTGCTCGCCCACCGGGCCGGATTGGCTGTGCTCGAGCAGGACGGCCTGGATATTTTTGCTTTGGAGGGCGTGGCTGCGGCGCTGGCGGCGCAGGCTTCGAATTGGGAACCGGCCACGGCACACGGCTACGCGCCGCGAACCTTCGGCTACCTGCTCGATGCGATCGTGCGGCGCACTGCGGGTCTGCCGCTTGGCGCTTATTGGAGGAAGACCTTTGGCGATCCGCTTGCCTTGCAATTCTGGATCGGGCTACCCGCAGAATTGGATAGCCATGTCGCGCGGATGCATGCGGCGCGGGTCGGGGATTTGAAAGAGCCTGGACCGTTCGAGAATGCGTTGGCTGACCGGGCTTCGCTCACTGCACGATCGTTCGCCCGGCCGTCCGGGGTGGTCGGCGCGGCCGCCACGAACCGGCTGGAAGTATGGCGCGCCTCGCTTCCTTCCTTCGGCGGGATCGGCAATGCGCGGTCCTTGGCCCGATTCTATGACCGCTTGGCGGGGGGGGGATTTTTCCACGGGCCGTGGCACGAGGCGCTGACCCAACGCCGCAGCAATGGCCCGGATCTGGTGCTATGCCAGCCGACGGCTTTCTCGGCCGGCTTCATGCTGGATCCGCTGGATGCATCCGGGACAAAACAGCGCGCCACGTTCGGTCCTTCGTTGGGCGCCTTCGGGCATCCGGGGGCCGGAGGCAGTCTGGCCTTTGCCGATCCGGAGAACCGGCTCGGCTTTGCCTACGTGATGAACCGGATGGAAAACGGGGTTCTGCGCGAATCGCGTCCGGCCCGGCTCGTGCGGGCGCTTTATGGAGTTGAGGGTTGAGTGATGAGGGTGGAAAGTTTCTCGCCATGATCGCCAAGACGGAAAGTTTCGAGGTTCGCACGCGCGGCCGCGGGAGTTACGAAATCACGGACGAGGTGGCGCGGGTGGTCGAGGCTTCCGGCCTGAAGGAGGGTATCGTCACGGTGTTTGTCCGGCATACCAGCGCCAGTCTGGTCATTTTCGAAAATGCCGATCCCTCGGCGCGGGAGGATTTGCATCAGTTTCTCGACCGGCTTGCCCCGGACGGCGCCGACTGGCATGTGCATACGATGGAAGGTCCGGATGACACGGCCAGCCACTTGCGCATGACTGTGACCCGCACGAGCGAGACGATTCCCGTGACCGGCGGTCGCATGGCGCTCGGCACGTGGCAGGGGATTTTCTTGCTCGAGCACCGCCACGCGCCGCACCGACGCGAGGTTGTGGTCTCGACGGTGGGGAGCTGAGGTAGTTGCCATGCCTCCCTCTTTCGTGCGTCCCTTCCGGCTCATTCGGCCAATGCCTGATTGAGGCAGCGGCCGGACCGGATAAGATCCTGCCATGCCGTGTTTCGCCCAGGTGATCCTCGACCGTTCGACGGGGAAGACGCTTGATTACGAGATCCCCGCGGGTTGGGAGGGGCGGGTGGCGGCGGGTTCGCGGGTACGCGTGCCGCTGCGCAACCGGCAAGTCATCGGGACGGTGGTGGCGGTGACCGAGACGACCTCGGCCAAGGGGGTGCGTCCGCTCGCCGCGGTGATGGACGAGCGTCCGCAGATGACGCCGGTGCTGATGAAACTGGCGAAGTGGATGGCGGAGTATTACGGGTGCGACGAGCAGGATGCGTTGCGCTGCGTATTGCCGCGCGCGGTGCGGGAGACAGGGCATGCGCCGCTCAAACGCAAGTTTGCTTCGTTGGCCAAGCCGGTTAGTGCTGAGGAGATCGCGGCGCTGCGGACCAAGGCACCGCGGCAGGCGGCGGTTCTCGAACATTTGCAAGCCAACGGTCCGGTAGCGGTGGCACGGCTCACGGCGGAGACCGGTGCTTCCGATGCTGCGGTGAAAACGCTCGCCCGACGCGGGTTGGTCCAGGTCACGGCCGAGGAAGTGCGGCGCGCCCCGCTCGGATCGGAGGAATTCGTGGCCTCAAAGCCGCCGGTCTTGAGTGCCGAGCAGGAGCACGCGCTGGAAGGAATTCGTCCGGCCTTGCGTGATCCGGCCGCGCACAAGCCGATCGTGCTCAAAGGCATTACGGGCAGCGGGAAGACGGAGGTTTACTTGCGCGCCATCGATGAGGTGCTCCGAGCGGGGAAAACGGCGCTCGTGCTGGTCCCGGAAATTGCCCTTACCCCGCAGACCGTCGAGCGCTTTTCCTCGCGCTTCACGCCGCAAGGGATTGCGGTCGCGGTGCTGCACAGTCATTTGAGCGAGGGGGAGCGCCACGACGAATGGCACCGGGTGCGGAGCGGGCAGGCGCGCATTGTTATTGGAGCGCGCGGGGCGGTCTTCGCGCCCTTGGAAAATCCGGGGCTCATCGTCATCGACGAGGAGCATGACAATTCTTACAAGCAGGACGAGGGGCCGCGTTACCATGCGCGAGATCTGGCCGTGGTGCGCGGGAAGATGGAGCCGTGCGCGGTCTTGCTCGGATCGGCCACGCCGTCGCTGGAAACTTTCGAGAACTGCCGAAAGGGGAAATACGATTTGCTCGAACTGAGCCATCGCCACGACGGTTGCGTGCTGCCGGTTTTTCGTGTGGTCGACATGCGTTTGCGGAGCAAGGACGGGGAACGTAACGACCAGTTTATTTCGCCAAAGCTGGGGCTGGCCATTGAGTCGCGCCTGGCCAAGGGCGAGCAGACGATTCTTTTTCTCAACCGCCGCGGATTTTTCACCGTGCTGGCCTGCAAGTCCTGCGGGAAAAATGTGGAGTGTCCGCACTGCAGTGTTTCGCTGGCCTTGCACAAAAAGGAGGACCTGGCCCGCTGCCACATTTGCGGTTACTCGCAAAAGCCGCCGCGGCGGTGTCCGGAGTGCCACGATCCGCAAATCGCTTTCAGCGGGGTGGGCACGGAAAAAGTCGAGGCGGTTGTGAAGAAGATGTTTCCCTCGGCCCGGGTGGCGCGCATGGATTCGGACACCATGACGCGCAAGGGTGCGTATCACGAAACGCTCGGGGCGTTCCGCAGCCGGAAAATCGACATCCTGGTCGGCACCCAGATGATCGCTAAAGGCCTGCACTTTCCGGGCGTGACCTTGGTGGGAATCATCAGTGCGGATTCGGCGTTGCATCTGCCGGACTTCCGCGCGGGTGAGCGGACCTTTCAGCTCTTGGTGCAAGTCGCGGGGCGGGCGGGGCGCGGGGACGCGGAGGGCGAGGTGATTGTGCAGACCTTCTCCCCGGCGCATCCGTCGCTACAGTTTGCCAAATCGCATGACTTCGATGGGTTTGCCGCGCATGAACTCGAGATGCGGCATAATTTCGGACATCCGCCGTATTCGCATCTGGTTTTGCTCACCGCGCGGGCGGATACCGCACAAAAAGCGGAGTTCGCGGCGCGAACGCTGGCCCAGAGCTTAAGCGCGGCGGTTCCGCACACCGTGATGGTCAGCCCGGCTGCCCCGGCCCCGCTGGCGCGGGTCCGCGGGATGTACCGGTATCAGGTGGTAGCGCGGGGCAAACAAGTCCGGGCCCTGACCAAGGTGATCAAGGAGTGTTTGGGGACAATCAAGCTGCCGAAGGATGTGCATGTCGCGGTGGATGTGGATCCCGTGGCGGTGTTGTGAGGGATCTCTGGAGAGAGGGAAACGAAGCAAACAAAGGAAACGCCACGGGGTCACACATGGACATTCTGCAGAAAGTCCATGTGTGGGATCGGGACATGGGCTGGGTCCGAAGCATGGGCCCACTCGGCGAGGATCGACTCGGTGCAGCCTTCGCCCCAATCGAGCGCCAATCCAGCCGCAGGCCTCATGCCAGATCATATCAATCCGCAAGTGCGTCACGGTGAGTGGCGTTGGCGCATTTAATCAAGGGCAATGCCCGCGATTTGGAGTTGGAAGGATTCCGCCCGTCCGTTGGCGATCATGAAGCGGACTTGGGACAGGGTTTCGGCGGGGTAATCGGGCAAGTCGAGGCGGTCGCCGCGGCGGACAGGATACATGGTACGCAGGGGGATTTTGATTTCTTCCCAATCGCCTGTCGTGGGGAATTCAGCCACGTAGTAGTGGCTGGCGTCGCTTTCGGCTTTGACGATGAAACGGTAATCTTTGCCGTCGCCTTTCAGGCGAATGACGGCCTGCTCATACTGGGAAACTTCAATGGGGTCGAAGTTGGTTTGCATGGAGGAAAACCCACCATTGTTTTCGAGCGAAACTTTGCCGCTGAAAACGGCGTAGCCGGCCGGATCGCGGGTGATGTTTCCTTTCGAGAGGCCGCCCATCACTCCGTCGTCTCGGACCTGCCATCCGCGCAGAGCGGCGGGGTCGGCGAAGTCGAAGAGGATTTTGGCCCGTTCCGCGGCCAGAGCAGGGAGGGAGACCAGAGCGGCGAGGAGAGCAAGAAGGGTGAGAAGGGAACGGGTCATGAGGGTGAGGGATGCGATTTTGGGTTCAAGGGCGCCGGATGATGAAGGCGGGGATGTAGATGATGATGAGAACAAGGGCGGCCGCGGCCAAGGGCGTTTTCCAGGGTGAGCTGAGGATGAGGGCAAAGAATCCGCCTGATTCCGCGAGGGCGAGGCCGAGGAGGAAGAAGATGAACTTCTTCGGCGGTGCCGTGACACCGGGGAGCAGGCCGAAGCGGATGACCGCGGAGGCAATGAAGGGCGGGAGGGCCATGAGGGCGAGCCATGACAGCGTGCCGGCCGGGGTGGCGGCGGTTTCGAAGATGCCGACCGCGAGGAAAAATGCTGCGGTGATGGCTGCCCAGATGAGCCACCAGACGTGAAGTGCGGGCGCTTGTTGGTTCATCGGAGTGGTTGCCAGGGAAGCCGGGCCAGCAAGCTGTCGAAGCCGAAGCCGGTACCGGGGGGCGGCGTGGTGAATGGACCGTTTGTTTTGATTTGGATGCTGAATTCGTCCGGCTGGTAAAGGCTGGCGGCTTGGAGTCCGCCTTGGCGGACGAGATCCCCGTGGCGCTGGCACAAACGCTGGGCGGTCCAGAGGGCGACGGCTTGCCCGAGGGGATGGTCCATGCTGTGGGTCACCACGATTTCCAAACCTGCCTGCGCGGCGGCGAGGGCAAGGGGGAAGGCGTCTTGGGAGGCGGGTTTGATCACGACAATTTGCGCTCCGGGCCAAGGCGGGGGGGAGTCGGAAAGTTCCCAGTCGAGGGCGAGTGGGAGTTTTTCGCGCCGCGAGAATGCAGGCCACGCGTCCGGATGGTAAGGGAGCGGGTCTTCGAGGAATTCGATATGTTGTCGGACATTCGGATTGAGGTTGGTGAGAAAGGCGTCGATCGATACGTCGCCGATCGTGAAAGAGGCATTGGCATCGAGGCGCCAGCGCAGCGGCAGATCGGCCAATGCGTTGAGCGCCTCTGTTTCGCGTTGCCTATTGCGTCCGATCTTGAGCTTCACGGCGGTGTAACCTCCTGCCACGCATTGCTCAAACGCACTGCGCGGAGCGGCTGTCCAATCGGTGAAAAGCGCATGGCTGCGCACTTCGGGAAGCCCATCGAAAAGCGAGAGCCCTGCTCGGCGCGCTGCGGCATCGGTGCGGGCGTGGCGCACGGCGAGCTTGGCCAACAGCGTCGGTTGGTCCGTGCAGAGTGATGTTAGATGATAGGCCAGCGAAGCGTGCCTGAATTCTTCCCACGGATGCAGGTCGGCATAGCCGATTGTTTCATCTTCGAACTCGACGCGGAGAAGTGCTCCCTTTCGCGGACCTCGTGCGGCGCGGGCCGGATCGGATCCGGGCTCCAGCGTGTAGTGGTGCGCCCAGATTTTCACGGAAGCAGAAAAGCGAGGGCAAGGAGGAGACCGAAGGCGGCATGCAGGGCGGCGGCCTGGGCGAGGAGTTGGTTGACCTGGCGGTCGGGCGTGGCGGCGAGGCAGGCGCGGGCCAGCCACCAGGCAAGGGGCAGGGTGAGAAGGGGAAGGAGGAAGGCCCAAAGATAGCCGAGCGGGAGCCAGGCGAGGCCGAGGATGAAGGGGGCGATGACGAGTGAGGCGTTTTCGTGGCGGGCAAAGTTGAGCCCGAACCGGGCGGCCAGAGTTTTCTTGTTCGTCGCACGATCGGTTTCGAGGTCGCGGAGATTATTGACCGCGAGCAGCACGCTGGAGTGCAGTCCGATTTGCAGACCGGCCAGAATCGCGGCCACGGAAAAGGCGAGGGTGTTGAGATAAAAGGTGCCAGCCACGGCGATGAGACCGAAAAAGAGAATGACGAAAATTTCACCGAGCCCGAGGTAGGCCAAGGGAAAAGGGCCGCCGGTGTAGGCATAGGCGAAGAGCAGGGAGAGGAGGCCGACGAGGAGAATGATCCCGCCGCCGCGCAGGACGAGGGGGAGGGCGAAGAGGGCGGCGAGCGCCAAGGTGAGAAACGCGCCGGTCATCACCCGTCGCGCGGGGAGGAGTCCGGCCGAGGTGACGCGGGTCGGGCCGAGTCGCCCGGCGGTGTCGGCGCCTTTGACGTGGTCGATCGCGTCGTTGAAAAAGTTGGTCGCGATCTGGATGAGGACGGCGCTGGCGAGGATGAGAGCGGAAACCAACGGATCAAACGCGCTGATCGAAATGGCCAAAGCGCCTCCGGCGACCACTGGAATAAGCGCGGCCCCCAAGGTGCGCGGGCGGGCGGCAAGGATCCAAGGGTTCATCTGCAGTGATGGCACGCGGATTGGGAGTGAGGGTCAATTCTTTTGCGGCGAAGGGATTGACCGCAGAGGGCGCGGAGGGCACAGAGGGGGGGATGATAAAGAAACGACCGTCGCGGAGGGCATCGTCGCTACAGATACTATTGCTATTGGTGGTGAGTGCTTGCGCCGAGGGGCGGATGGAGACGGTGTTTTTCGAGTCGGACGACGCCTTAATTCCCTCGCGGGAGGTGCGGGTTTGGCTTCCGCCGGGCTATGACACGGGGGACGAAATGTATCCCGTGCTCTATTTCCATGACGGGCAGAATGTGTTCCGTCCGGGCGGATCGTTTGGGTGCTGGTTCGCGGAGGACGCGGCGCTGGAGGAAATCAAGGCAGGGCGGATGCGGGAGTCCATCTTGGTGGTCATTCCGAACAACGAAGCGGACATGGGCAAGGCGCGGATGACCGAATACCAACCACCGTCCGATCTAAACCCGCGTGATCCCCAGCGGGGGAACGGCATTTGCGATCGCTATGCAAATTTCTTGGTCGGGAAAGTGAAGTCGGGCATCGATGCGAAATACCGGACCTTGTCGGACACCGAAAACACTGCCGTGGCGGGCGCGTCGATGGGCGGGTTGGTTTCGCTTTGGCTCGGACTGAATACGGAGGCGTTCGGGGCGGTGGGAGTTTTTTCGCCGGCTTTTTGGACGAGCCCGAATTTCACGCAGTCGCTGATGGGCGGTTCGAAGAAAGACGGCCTGCGGATTTACCTGGATATGGGGACGAAGGAGCAAGGGAATCTCTCGGGGGATTATTGGGAGGATGCGCTGGCGGTGCGCGATGCCTTGCTCGCCCAGGGCTACATTGAGGGAGAAAATTTTCTTTGGAATCCGGGCGAGGGTGACGAGCACAACGAAAAGGCTTGGGCCAAGCGGTTGCCGGTGGCGCTGCGGTTTATGCTGCCTGGGGAGAAGGCAGCGGCTCGCTGAGGCCAGCGGGGCCCTACCGATGGGGGGGTGGCCAAAGGTGGATCGCGCTCTCCGGGCGCGATGAGTGGTTGGAATTATCGCAATGGGACATCGCGATCCACCGGAAGATCCAGAGCCGCGGCGATGGTGTTGGGGGAATTTCCCTCGAGGCGGTTGTTGACGAAGACGTAGCTGGGACGCGGGGTGGGTGCAGCAGTTCCGCGTTTGATCAGGGCTTTGATTGCGGCGCGCGCCTCGGGGTTTTTTTCCTTGGTCTCGCTATAAGGCTGGAAGTGGTCGACCGCTTGTTGGTAGGCGCGGCCGGGGCGGAGGAGGAAGCGGGCGGCGAAGAAGTCGGCGGTGAAAGAGCCCGGCATGGCCATTTGCTCTTCGACCAGCGGCATCTTGGTCCAGCTGTTGAAGACGTGAGCCACGTTGTGGGCGTGGAGGACGTCGAAATATTCCGGGCGGAGCAGTTTGGCGTTGCGCACCTCAACCCCGTATTGCCAATTGGTCGGAAGTTGCCCGAGGAAGGCATCGAGCCCGGCAATGAAGTCGCGCAGGCGCTCGAAGTGTGTCGGATAAAAAGCTGAGAATTCGAAGATGAGCACGCCGGTTTTCCCGCGATGCGGCGAGAGCGGTCCGAGGAAGGCGTCGATGAAAAGTTTGGCGTGGAGGAAGTTTTCGTTCTCGGACCCGGCGCGGTGGCCGAAGCGGTCGAGCTGGGGAAATTTTTTCACCGTGATTTCGTCGGTCACTTTGTAGCTCAGCCGGAAGTGGTCGGGAACCTGCGCGCACAGGCCCGCGAGGAATTTATCCGAGGGAAAACGGTAGTAGCCGGCATCGACGCAGACGGTCGGAAAGGTGTCGGCGTATTCTTCGAGGCACTCGGTCTCGAAGCGGCGGGTGGAAATTTTGCCGCGCGTGAGGTAGCGCTGAGCGTCGTAGATTTGCCCGAGCCAGCCCTCGTATTTCCACGACGAGGTGCCGAGGTACAGGTTGTTTTCCCGCGCGAGGCGCGAGGTTTCTTGGGCGAGGGGCGCGGGGAGCGCGAGGGAAGCCGGGGGTTGAAGGTTGAGGGTTGAGAGATTGGAGGAGGAGGGTTCTTCTTTTCCCTCAACTCTCATTGCTCAACTCCTAACTACATCAAAGCGGTGAGCTTTGCGGTCAGATCGGCTTCGCTTTGCAGGCCGACAATTTGGCCGTTCACCTCGCCGTTTTTGAAGAAAAGCAAGGTCGGGATGGAGGAAACGCGGAAGCGACTGGCCACCCCGGGGGCTTCGTCGACATTGACTTTGGCCACCACGGCTTTGCCGACCATGGCATCGGCGATTTTGTCGAGAACCGGGGCGATCATGCGACAGGGACCGCACCAAGGGGCCCAAAAATCGACCAGGACGGGGATAGTACCTTTGTTGATTTCGCTGTCGAAATTGCTGTCGTTGAGTTGCAGAACGTTGGTGCTGGCCATGTTTCGGGTTGTGGGTTGGGTTGTTTTTTTAGAGGAACATCCACACTTGGATACCAACTGCGGCGAGGGCGGCGACAGTCGCGGCAATAGCGAGGATGCCGGTGAGCGAGTCAGGGGTGGCGTCGCCGGACGAAACTTCAGCCGGCGCGGCGGTCTTCATCGCCGGGGCAGGACTTGCGGCGGCGCTGGCTGGGGCAATTTTCACCGTGGCCTGCGGGGCGGGGCGAGACGGGGGGGCGACATCGACCTTGGCAGTGCTTTTTTTCGCCTCGGCCGCGGAAGCGGGTTTAAGCGCGGCAGGAGCCACAACCGCAGGTTTGGGTGCCGCGGATACCGGCTTGGGAGGCATGGCCCCGCCGGAAGTCGAGGGCGCGGACGGGAGGGGGGCTGAAGCGGGCTTGGGTGCGGCAGGAGCGGATGGGACCCCCGGAACCGGGGGTTTCAGCGCGGCCGGTGCCGGAGGCCTGGGTGCGGCAGCAGGTCCAGTTCCCAACGGCTTGGGAGGCAGGGGCGCGGCGGTGGGTGCGGCAGGTGCACCGGGCGGTTTTGGCATGGCCGGGGCCGGAGGAGTGGCGGTCATCCCGGGCTTGGGCATGGACGGCATGGCAAACGGTTTGGGCGGTGCCGGTGGCATGATACCACCCGGGGTGGCCGGCGTGCCGGCTTTCGGAGGCGAGGGCATGGTCGGCGGTGCGCCGGTCGCGGTTGGCAGGGGTTTTGGCGGAAGGTTGACCATCGCGGCCTCCCGGGGGTTGGCGGTGCCCGGTTTTCCGTCGAGGCGGGGCGGGAGGACGATGCGGACAGTTTCTTTTTTGGGCTCGTTCATGGCGGGATTTTTCTCGGGGCGACGACGAGGCGCGAGGCTTTCGTCGACCAAGTCGATCAGAATTAACCTTCATCCGGAGGGTGTCAATTATTTCGCTCCAGACCGGAGGTTTTTTGTCCTTCCACCGATTTAGATCTTGCGCCGGAGTCCCGTCCGATGCATCCTAGACGACTATTTCTTAATCATATGGCAAAGACAGCATGGACAGAGCGCGAAAAGCGCAAGCGCAAAACGGTGGCCAAACACGCCGCGTTGCGCGCTGAGCTCAAAAAGAAGGGTGACTATCTTGCTCTGGCCCAGTTGCCCCGCGATGCCAGCCCGGTGCGCTTGTCGAACCGTTGCCGTGTCTCGGGCCGCAAACGTGCTTTCATCCGTGAATTTCAAATGTCTCGCCTCACTTTCCGCGAGCTGGCCTGTGCGGGTTTGATCCCGGGTGTGACCAAAGCAAGCTGGTAGCAGGTGTCTCGCGCGGCACCGCCCGGTGCCGCCGATGTTGTCGATCGCGCGCCGGAGCCGACGCTCCGTCCTTCCTTTGATCAGCGTGATCGACCCGATAATGAATTTTCCCCATTACCAACCCTTGGCCTCCGCCTTGCCGGAGGTGGCCGATGGTGCCAGCCTGCGCCTGCTGGCTGTGGCGGCGCTCCTGTTGCTCAACGCATTCTTTGTCGCGGCCGAGTTTGCCATGGTGAAGCTTCGCGCCGGCGGCTGGGACGAGGAGGATGATTTCGGTGGGCGCCGCAACGGGGCCCGCGTGCGCAAAATGCTGCAGAATACGCAGCCCTACCTCTCGGCGGCGCAACTCGGCATCACTTTGACCAGTCTTGGACTGGGCTGGGTCGGCGCGCCCTTCGTGGCCCGACTGCTCGAGCCGTGGTTGCATTGGGTCGGAATCGGCAGCGAGGCGGTGGTGTCAGCCATCGCTTTCGCGGCTGTCTTTGCCCTGCTCGCTTTCCTTCATGTGGTGGTCGGTGAACAGGTGCCGAAGTTACTGGCCATCCGTCGTGCGCGGAAGATCATGCTTTGGACGGCGGGGCCGATGCGGCTGTTCCATTTCACGCTCCGCCCGCTGGTTCGGGTGGTCGATTTTGCCTCCGGTTGGATCTTGCGCACCGTGCTGCGAACCCCGCCTGACCCGCGCTTGGGGGGGGAGGATACGGAGGACGAGTTGCGCACCCTTCTGCGCAACACGTCGGATGGCGATGGCGGAACGGTCAGCACATTGGGCCGCGAGATCCTGATCAACGCGCTCGATTTGCGCAAACGCGTGGTGCGCGACATCATGACACCGCGCGGCGAGGTGGTATTCCTCGATCTGGAGGAAAGTTTCGACGACAACCTCGGCACCGCCCTCGAATCGCGCCATACGCGGTTTCCACTTTGCCGCGGTCGCTTTGACGACAGTATCGGTCTGGTCCATATCAAAGACTTGCTCGCCCTGGTCCAGGCGGACAGGACGGACCTTGCCTCGATCAAGCGTGATCTTCTGCATGTGCCGGAGCTGATGCCGCTCGAGCGCTTGCTCAAACTTTTTCTCGGCAAAGGCGCGCACTTGGCGGTGGTGGTCGACGAGTACGGCGGTGCGGTCGGGGTGGTCACGCTCGACAATGTGCTGGCCGAACTGGTCGGTGAAATCCAGGACGAGTTCGACACCGACGAAGAGGAGTACCGCAAGGTCGGCGAAGACGAATTCGTGCTCGAGGGCGGCGTAGCGCTGCACGATCTCGAGGATTTGATCGGGGTGAAAGCCGAGAGCACCGAGGTGAGTACAATCGGCGGGTATTTGACCCACGAACTCGGCCATTTGCCCAAGAAGGGCGAGACGGTGCGTATCGACGGATACGAGTTCACGGTGAGCCAGACCGACGGTCGCCGGGTGGTCAGCGTGCACGCCAAACGTTGCGCCGAACCTGTTGAGGCGGGGGAATTCACCCTGTGACCGGGCCCGAATCCCCTTGCGGGACCGCGTGGGCCGTTGTTTATTAAAAACATCATGGCTTTGTCGGAAACACCTCCTTCCCGCGCGACGAGTGCGGCTGATGTCTCATCCAAGCATTTGGAATCCCCGCATCTGCGCGATCACGAATACGCCTTGGAGGAAGCGCGGTGGATGCTCGATCTGGTCAAGAAGCCGGCCAAGGACATCTCGCTCGAGGCGCGGCAGCGGATTGCCGAGCAGACGGTGGAAAATTTCGCCCAGCACATCAATGCGGGGTTTCTCGAGCACCGCAAGTCGGCCACCCTCGGCGGTGAATTCGCCTTCACCGAGTGGGAGGGTCAGGGCTCGCTGATCCGCGATGCCCTCGGGCGGGAGTTCATCGACATGCTCGGCGGCTTCGGGCTCTACAGCTACGGGCTGCGTCATCCGAAAATCATCGAAGCGGTCAAAGCGCAGCTCGACCGCTCGCCGCAATACTCCCAGGAAATGCTCGATCCTCTCCGCGCGCAACTCGGCCGCGTCATCGCGCACATCACGCCCGGTGACATCCAAAAAGGCTTCTTCGCCAATAGCGGCACTGAAGCGATCGAAGGCGCGCTGAAACTGGCCAAGCTTTACACCGGAAAGAAGGGCATCATTTCGATGCAGAAAGGTTTCCACGGGAAGACACTCGGGTCATTGTCCGTGACCGGCAAAGCGGTCTTCCGCCAGCCCCTCCTGCCCCTGCTCGAAGGCGTGCGTTTTGTACCCTATGGCTGCGCCTGTGCGGTGGAGAAGGAACTCGAAGCGGCCCATATGGTGGGTGACAGCATGGCCGCGGTCATCATTGAACCGGTGCAGGGCGAAGCGGGGGCTATTGTGCCGCCGCCGGACTTCCTGCCGCGCCTCCGCGCGATCTGCGATCATTACAAGGTTCTCCTCATCGCCGACGAGGTGCAGACCGGTTTCGGCCGCACGGGCAAACTTTTCGGCGTCGATCATTCGGGGATCACACCGGACATCATGTGCTTCGGCAAAGCCCTTGGCGGCGGCGTGGTGGCTTGCAGTGGCTTTTTCTCCACCGCGAAAATTTGGAGCGTGATGGAACCGAATCCCTTCATGCACACCACGACAACGGGTGGCAATCCGATCGCCTGTGCGGCCGCCTTGGCCGCCATCGAGGTCATGTTCGAGGAAGACACTCCGGGCCAGGCCGCGCGCAAGGGCCACTACATGATGGCCAAGCTCAACGAACTGAAGGCACGCTATCCGGACATTTTGAAAGAGGTGACGGGTCAGGGCTTGCTCATCGGCATGAAATTCCCTTCATCGACGGTCGGTTACAAGGTCGCGCAGGGTATGTTCCATCGCCGCGTGTTGACCGCGGGCACCTTGATCAGCGCGGAAAGTATCCGCATCGAGCCGGCGCTCAACGTGCCGCAGGAACTGCTCGACGAGACGCTCAACCGTCTCGAAGACACGCTGAAGAGTGTGAAACTCGAGCCGGGCGACGTGCCGCCGGCCCCGCAGATGCACAGCTTCTCCAAGCCGGACTGCTACGGTCCGTGCGGTTGGGGGACGAAGTGCTTGGCGAAGTCGTAGCGACGGGCGGCGGGGTCATTGAAACCGCAGACGGCGCGGAGAACGCTGAGGGATGGGAAGGTCGACCGCAGAGCACCCTCACCAACCACGTTTGATGGCGAAGCCGCGGGTTTCAAGGAGCGGGATAAGGCGGTCGGCCAGTTCGCCTTGAAGGGCGAGGGTACGGGCTTCGACTTTACCGCCGCAGCCGAGTGATGTTTTCAGCTCGTGGAGCAGTGATTCGAGCTTGGCCGCGTTCCAGGCGGGAGAGAAGCCTTCGAGGACAAGGACGGTCTTGCCGCCGCGGCGGGCGGTGGAGCGGCGGAGGAGGAGGCGTTCTTTTGATTCTTTGGCTGGCGGGGAGGCCCTAGGAGGCGGGGCGGGTGGGGCGTTGCGCAGCGGTCCGAGATCAAGCGAAGCGAAAGGATGGGTGAACGCGGCGGGTGCCGCTTCGGTGGCGATGCGCTGTTTCTTTTCCCGCGCCACAACGGATCAGCGAAGCCAGCGCTTTTGCTTGATGTAAATGAGCGGAAGGATGGCGGAGAGGAAGGTGAGGAAGATGGTCACGGGGAAGCCCCACTTCCACGACAGTTCAGGCATGTGGGCGAAGTTCATGCCGTACATGGTGCCGACGAGGGTGGGCGGGAGGAAGACGGCGGTGAGGATGGTGAAGACCTTGACGATCTGGTTCTGCTGCATGTTCAGGATACCCATGGAGGCTTGCTGCAGGTAGCGCACTTTGTCGTGTTCGAAGGCGAGGTGGTCTTTGATCCCGGCGACGTCCGCGGCCAGTTCGTTGACCCGGGCCTGCAACTCGGCGTCGGTGAAGCCGTCGACTTCGGCATTGAAGTAGCGGACGACGCGGGCGAGTTGCAGCACACTCTCACCGCTCTGCGAGATGAAGTCTTCGTAGCGCGAGAGTTCGGCCAGGAGTTCGCTGATCTCGGTCATGGTTCCGGTCTTGCCGGTGCCCAATTCGGTCGGCATCTCGGCAATGTTTTTCGAGAGCTGTTCGAGGTCGGTGCCGACAGCTTCGACCCGGTCGGCCACGGTTTCGCTCAGGGCGAAGAGGAGGCCCCAGAGGATTTTTTTCGGGTTGTCGTAGAGGTGTGCCCGGCGGCGGATGCGCTGGGCGAAGATGGCCACGGGCATGAGCTCGATCTCGTGCAGGGTGACCACGCAGTCCTCGTGGAGGATGAAGGTCAGCTTGTTGACCCGGGTGGCGTTTTCTTCGTCTTTGCTCACCAAGCCCATGGTCATGAAGAGAGTGTCATCCTCATGGTAAATGGTCGGGTGCTGGAGGGTGAGTTCGATGCCGAGCGCTGAGCGCAGGATGTCTTTTTCCTCCGGCGTGGGGCGGAGGACATCGATCCAAAGCGCACCCTTCATTTCTTCCGCGGACTGCACTTCGCGGGTGAAGCGGAAGGTTCCGTTGTCCTTGAAAAAAGCGGTAATCATGGTCGGGTGGTGTGCGGTGCGCCGCCCGGGACACCGTACTGCGCCGCGTGGCTGGGCGAGGGGGATGAGGACCTCGTTTCCCGGTCCTCGGGCTGCAGGTGGTGGATGAGAAGGAGAACCCCGGCGATGAAAAGGTAGAGCCCGATCACCGCCCAGATGACTTCGGTTTCGAGGGCGTGTTTCGGCTTGGCCGGCGCTTTCTTCGGGTCAGGCATGGCGAGGGCGTCCGGGGAGAGACCCTGCACCTTTGCCCGAAGCTCCGCATGGAAGAAAGCAAAAAGGGCGTCCCGCTGGGGACGCCCTTCGTGTGATTTGCTGGCGGATCGCTCAGGCGTCGGCCGGAACCGCGCCTTGATCGCGATCTTTCATCGCGGCCCGGCGGCTGAGTTTGACTTTGCCGCGGTCGTCGACCCCGATGCATTTGACCCAGATCGAGTCCCCGACTTTGACCACGTCTTCCACTTTGTTCACGCGGAAGTCGGCCAGTTCGGAGATGTGAACGAGGCCGTCCTTGCCGGGCATGACTTCAACGAAGCAGCCGAATTCTTTGATCGTGACTACGGTGCCCTGGTACATCTCGCCGACTTCGATGTCCTTGGTCATGCCGGAGATGATCTCCTTGGCCCGGCGCAGGCTGTCGCCACTGCTCGAGTAGATATGGACCGAACCGTCGTCCTCGATGTTGATCTCGGCGCCGGTCTCCGCGACGATTCCCTTGATCGTTTTGCCACCGGGGCCGATGAGGAGGCCGATCTTGTCGGCCGGGATCTTCACCGTTTCGATGCGCGGCGCATACGGGCTCATTTCCGTGCGGTGTGAAGCGAGGGCCGCGTTCATGACCTCCAAGATTTTGCCGCGGGCCTCGGTTGCTTCGTCGATGGCCAGCTTGAGGATGTCGAGGGGCAGACCGGGCAACTTGAGGTCGAGCTGGAAGCCGGTGACGCCTTGTGAGGTGCCGCAGAGTTTGAAGTCCATGTCGCCGAAGTGATCCTCGGAGCCGAGGATGTCGGTCAGCGTGGTGTAACGCTTCATCGCGCCGCTCTCGTCGTGTTCACTGACCAGGCCGACGGAGATGCCGGCCACCGGGCGCTTGATCGGAACACCGGCGTCCATGAGGGCGAGCACGCCTGAGCAGACGCTGGCCATGGAAGTGGAGCCGTTGGACTCCATCACTTCGCTGGTCACGCGGATGGCGTAGGGGAATTCGTTTTCCGGCGGGATGACCGGACGCACGGAGCGCTCGGCGAGGGCGCCGTGGCCGATTTCGCGGCGGTTCATGCCACCGAAGCGGCCGGCTTCACCGACGCTGAACGGCGGGAAGTTGTAATGCAGGATGAAGCGCTTGGTCGCTTCGCCGCCGGCGTAGGTGTCGAGGTTTTGCGCCTCGTCGGCCGGGGCGAGGGTCGCGAGGGCCATGGCCTGCGTCTCACCGCGCTGGAAGAGGGCGGACCCGTGGGCGCGGGGCAGCATGCCGACTTCGGCTTCGAGTTTGCGCAGGTCGTGCAGACCGCGTCCGTCGCAGCGCTCTTTGCGATCGAGGATGCTGATGCGGAAGGCTTTCTTCTGCAGATAGTCGAAGGCTTGGCCGATGGCGAACGGGGTCGCCTCGGGGAATTTCGCCTTGATGGCGGCTTCGACCTCGCCGCGCAGGGCGCCGACCGCTTTCGAGCGGGCGACTTTGCCCGATGTGTAGAGGGCGGCCTCGATGCGGTCGCCGGCTACGGCGTAGGCGATTTCGAGCATGCCGTTGTCCACCGCAAGCGGCGGGTAGTCGCGCTTGGGTTTGGCGGATTTGGAGGCCAACTCACGCTGCATGGCGATGAGTTTGCGCACTGGTTCCTGCGCGAAATCGAGGGCGGCTTTGAAGTCGGCCTCGGGCAGTTCGTCGCAAGCGCCTTCGATCATGATGACTTCGTTTTCTTTGCCGACGTAAACGAGGTCGAGGTCGCTCTGTTCGCGCTGGGCGTGGGTCGGGTTGATCACGAATTCGCCGCCGACCCGGCCGATGCGGACCGCGCCGATCGGACCGTCAAACGGGATGTCCGAAACGCTCAATGCAGCGGAGGCGCCGTTGATGCTGAGCATGTCAGGGTCGTTCTCGCCGTCGGCACTGAGCATGATGGTGATGATCTGCGTCTCGAAGAAATAGTCCTTCGGGAAGAGCGGACGCAGCGGTCGGTCGGTCATGCGCGCGGTGAGGATTTCTTTTTCCGACGGGCGACCCTCGCGTTTGAAATAGCCGCCGGGGAATTGTCCGGCCGCGGCCGCCTTTTCCTTGTAGTCGACGGTCAGCGGGAAGAAGTCCTGGCCTTCGCGCAACTTGGTTGCGGAGACGGCGGTGACGAGGATGATGGTGTCGCCGGAGCGCACGGTGACGGCGCCGTCGGCGAGTTTGGCGATTTTTCCGGTTTCGAAGGTAATCTCGTTCTGGCCGACAGGGCCCGAGATGATGGTATGTGACATAGGGTGTATTTACGGTTTTTGGTTGGTGAACACCGGCCCCGTTTCATCCCAAAGCACAGGATGCAAGGCTCCGCACGGGAGACCTGAAGCCCAGGCTGGGGTATGAATGACGGGGACGTGCGTTCTGATGGCTGGCAAAAGAACCGCCGCGAGCGCGGCGGCCTGGTTTATTTGCGAAGATTGAGGCTCTCGAGGAGCTTGGTATATCGCTCGACTGCCGTGTCTTTCAGGTAGTCGAGCAGACTGCGGCGGCGGGCCACCATTTTGAGGAGGCCGCGGCGGGACGAGTGGTCCTTGGCGTTCTCTTTCAGGTGTCCGGTCAAATGGTTGATGCGCTCGGTCAGGCGTGCGACTTGTACGTCCGCGCTTCCGGTGTCTTTCTCGTGCAGCGCTGCGCTGCTTACGGCGGTCTTGGTCATAAATGCGAATTTGTGATGTTATCGGGAAACTGGGCCGGAGCAAGGGGGAAGTTTGGCAAGAGAGGGCGGAAAGCGGAAACTGGAGGGCTGAGCGAAAAAGCGGGGCGGCCGGAGCCGAGGGTGGGCGAGACCGCCTCCGGGTAAACTCCCGCCCGGCCCTCCGGAGATTCGCCGTTCCGGTCCCCAGCCCGGAACTGCGGGTAACCGCCGGTGCTTGCCTCTCGTAGACCGGGCTGCCAGCATCTCATTCGATGCAACCAACTGCCGAGAGCCAACTCGACGACGCGACCGCACCGCGGAAGCGGAAGTCACTTGCCATCAGCCTCTGCATGCCACGGATCTTTTGCGTCGCAACGCTCCTCGCGCTGATCGCCGGCAGCGCAAACTCTCCGGCCAGCGACGGCGCGGCGGCCGGCAGAAAAGCCGGCCCGCAGGCCAAGGAGTTGCTCATGACTTTTTGGAATCAAGTCAAAGACGCCGATACCAAGGGGTTGGAGGCCAGCCTCGATCCGAGTTGGCAGGTGGCGAGGGCCGACGGCAGCTACATGAACAAATCGGAATTCTTGGTCAAAGTCGGCAATGGCAAGATCGAGCTCGACGCTTTCAAATTCGGCCCGATGAAAACCACCCGTCACGAGTCGTCCCTCGTTGTCCGGTACATGGCCACCGCCGAATACACCATCAAGGGCAGCCGGTACAAGGGCACCCCTGCACCGTATCTGGCGACCTTTATCCGCCAAGGGGGGCGCTGGCTCATGACCTCGCAGGCGAATTTCGACCTCCCCGCCAAGTAAGCCGCGGCCAGCCAATGGCTGGTCCCCGTGCTGGTGCGCTTCATTTCCCGTGCGGATTCCGCCGATTTGGCGGAGGCCACGAAAACACACTCCTTGTTATCGCACTGCTTGGTTGATCTGGTCGCCGGCGCTTAAACACCCGACGCTTCTCCCGTTGCGGTCTCGACGGGACTGCTCGGGATCAACGACTCGGGGGGCGATCGTCGGCAACTATTTCGACGACCAGGGCGACAGTTCGCTCATCCCGGACTCTATACTGCGGTCCCTGGAGAGATTGGGACATTTTTCTGGCAGATCAACGACCAGCGTCAAATCGCCGGAACCTACAACAATTATTCCGATGGATTTGTCGCTTCTGTGTTCCCCCGAACCCTCGACCTGCGCGCTGGTCTTGCTGGGAGCAGGAGCGGTGCAGGCTTGGAGGGCGACGGAAGGGCTTGCTCAGAGGATAGACAAGCAAACGAAGTTTCGGCCTCCGGGCCCCGCAGGGGGCGGGGTTGCCAGTGCGAAGGCCCGAGCCTAGAGTAAAACCGTGCACGCTGTGGCGAACTTTGACGAAAAGATCGGCGAGACCGTGGGGTGGCGGCAACCTGGTGACCCCCTGCCGGATGCCCCGGGTGATTGGGCCCGGAAGCGAGAGATGCAGAAGGCGGGTTTTCTTCCGCGCTTTCCCAAAGCTGTTTATCGGTTCAAAACTTTCGAGGAGGCTGACGAGTGGATGATGAAAGCCATGACGACGGGGCGTCGGAGGGACTAGTCTCCCGTGGCCGAAGCCAGCGGCATCAGTTATGAAGAAGCCAAAGGCTATATCCGCGTACGTGAACTCGAAGGGGTGAAAATACCTTTTGCTAATCCCGACCTGCTTTGGCGCATGAAAAGCCGCTCACTCCGTCCAAAAGATCAGGGAGATCTTTGTTTCCTGCGCGTGTTGTTGGCCGACGAAGGGCGACAACCGCCGGAATAAAAGCACCACCATCTTATGATATCCGTCGCACTTTTATGATATCCGTCGCACTTCCACCCAAAGCCCTCATCGGCATGGTCCATGTCGGGGCGTTGCCGGGAACACCGCGGGCGTCGCAATCTGTCGGCGAATTGGTCCGCCAGGCGGTGCAAGAAGTCTGGGTGCTGGCCGAGGGCGGGTGCGATGTCATCCTCGTGGAGAACATGCACGATCTTCCCTATCTCCAACGCGAGGTCGGGCCCGAAATCGTCGCCTCCATGACGGCCGTCTGCCGCGCGATCAACGAGGCCACCGATTTGCCCTGCGGCGTGCAAGTGTTGGCCGGCGCCAACCAAGCCGCGCTTGCCGTCGCTTTGGCGGCCGGGATGGATTTCATTCGCGCCGAAGGCTTTGTCTTCGGCCACGTGGCCGATGAGGGATGGATGGATGCGTGCGCGGGGCCTTTGTTGCGCTACCGGAAGCAGATCGGCGCGGAACACATCGCCGTGTGGGCCGACGTGAAAAAGAAGCATGCGGCGCACGCCATGACCGCGGACGTCAGCCTTGCCGAAACGGTCAAGGCCGCGGAGTTTTTCGGGGCGGATGCGATCATCGTCACCGGTGAGGCGACCGGACGCGAAACTTCGACCGCCGACCTTTCTGCCGCGCGCACTGCGACAAAGTTGCCCGTCGTTGTCGGGTCCGGGGTCACCGCGGAAAACGCCGCCGCCATGCTGCAACATGCCGATGCAGTCATTGTCGGGTCCGCGCTGAAGAAGGACGGACATTGGACCAGTCCGGTTGAGTTGGACCGCGTCAAAGCCGTCGCTGCTGCGGTGCGTGCCCTGCGCTGATTGGTCATGGCCCGGATCCTCGTCGCGATGTCCGGCGGAGTGGACAGCTCCGTCGCTGCGTTGCTCCTCCAAGAGCAGGGTCACCAGATTGAAGGCGCCTACATGAAGAATTGGATGGCCGAGTGGGATCCGCTCGGCCAGTGCCCGTGGGAGCGGGACGTGGCCGACGCGCGCGCCGTAGCGGAAAAGCTCGGCATCCCGTTTCGCGTAGTCAACCTCATCGAAGATTACCGCGAGCGCGTGGTGGATTATTTGCTCAAGGGTTACGCCGAGGGGGTGACACCGAACCCGGATGTCTATTGCAACCGCGAGATAAAGTTCGGCGTCTTTCTCGATCTTGCTTTGCGGGAAGGATTCGACGGTATTGGCACGGGGCATTATGCGCGCATCGCTTTGGGGCCAACGGGCCAGCCCGGCATTTTCGAGGGCGCCGACCCGGGGAAAGACCAATCCTACTTCCTTGCCATGCTGCGTCCGGAGCAGATCGCGCGCGCGTGGTTTCCGGTCGGCGAACGGCACAAAATCGAAGTGCGGGCCAAGGCGGAGGCGGCCGGGTTGGTTACCGCGGGAAAAAAAGACAGCCAGGGCATCTGCTTCATCGGCAAAGTGCGCATGCAGGATTTTTTGAAGGAATATCTTCCGGAAAATCCCGGTCCGATCGTCGATCTGGCCGGACGCATCCTCGGCGAGCACCTAGGCTTGCATAATTACACCCTCGGACAGCGCCGCGGCATCCGCGTGGCCTCGGCCGAACCGGAGACGGCCTATGTGGTGGTGGACAAACGCATGCCGGCCAACGAACTCGTCATCGGCTACGATCGTCCTGACACCGAGGGTCTTTATGCGAGCCGCGCTATCCTCACGAACTTGAGCGCCGCCGGTCCCGAACTTCCGGCCAAAGCCCGCATCGAAGCGCGCCCGCGTTACCGCGCCCCGCGCGTCCCTATCGAATTCGCCCGCCGCGACGACGGCACGGGGGAAATCGTCTTTGCCTCACCGCAGCGCGCCCTCGCGCCCGGCCAAATCTGCGCCCTCTACGAAGGCGCGCGCCTTCTGGGGGGTGCGGTGTTCGCTGAGATTGGCTGATCGGTTGGTGACACCTTCTCTGGAGCCGGGCGGACAAGCGTTTTGCGCCGCAACTTGGTCGGGTCCGCGGTGTTGTACAGTTTGTCATGCGGAGCGTCCTGAAAGCTGTCTTTGCCTCGATGTTTTTTTGTTTGTTCGCATCGGCGGCCGAAAGGGCGACCACGCCTCGCCCGAACATCATCACCATCGTGGCCGACGATGTGGGTTGGGGTGACGTCGGATTCCATGGTTCGTCCATCAGGACGCCCCATCTCGACCGGTTGGCCGCCGGTGGTGTGCGGCTCGAGCGCTTTTACGTCAACCCGATCTGCAGCCTGACACGCGCCTCGTTCCTCACCGGTCAATTCGCACCTCGCACCGGCGTGAACAACCGCTCGGGGTTGCCGCTGGATTACCGGATCTTTCCGGACGATTTTCGCGCCGCCGGATACCAGACTTGGATGTGCGGCAAATGGCATCTCGGCGGATCCGATGACAACACGTTCGCCGGCCGCGAATACCATCCCGATGCGCGCGGTTTTGACCATTTCTACGGATTTCTCGCCGGCGCGGTGGATTATTTCGCCCATGTGAATCCGGCTAGCGGTCAACCGGACTGGTGGCGCAACGGGCAACCCGTCTCGGAAAAAGGTTATTCCACCGACTTGTTCGCCGACGAAGCGATCGGCCTGATCAAAAAGCGCGATCCGAACAATCCGTTCCTCCTGCACCTTGCCTTCAACGCGGCACATGGTCCTTTGCAACCGCCCGAGGGTGTGCCGGGACGCGGTGGCGGCGCCTACGCCGCGGTGGTCGAGCGGATGGACAGCGCGATTGGCCGGGTGCTCGATGCTTTGGACGAGCAAAAGATTGCCGATTCGACCATCGTGCTTTTTTTCTGCGACAACGGCGCGCAGGACGGCCGCGGCGGAAGCAACGGGGCTTTGCGCGGAGCCAAGGGCGGAGCCTACGAGGGTGGAGTGCGTTCTGCGGCGGCGCTGCGTTATCCGGACGCGATCCGCGCGGGCGGCGAATTTTCCGGATGGATGTGGGCCGGTGACGTCTGGCCGACCCTTGCCGCGGCAGCCGGCATCACACCGCAACCGGCGAAGCCGTTCGACGGTATCAACATTTGGCCCGCTTTGGTCGCCGCGGATGGCTCGACGAATCGCGCTTCCTTCGCCGTCGGCAGCAAAAGCATGGCATGGTTCGAGCCGCCGTGGAAATTAATCGTGTCGCCCGATGGGCCGGCGGAACTTTACAACCTCGAAGACGATCCGAACGAAAGCCGGGATATGGCTGCGGCCAGCGCGGATCGTGTCGCCCGGATGACTGCGGATTTGAAAGCGAACCTCGGCTCATGGCGCGCGAAGGGCGGCGGCCAAGGCGGGCGCAGCCAAGGGGGTTCAGGGGGGCGAAAGAAAAAGCAAGGTCCGACGAATGCCGCGGATCCGCTCGCTCCGCCCCAACCGTCCGCTGCCGGTGAATAGGCGAAGCTGTATTTGTCGGCCGTCGGCCAAGGTGCGCCTGTGCTTCGCGCTTTGTTTTCTTTGTGTGCGCGCCTCTTGGTCCGCTCCCGTTGAACATCCGAACTTCGTCATCATTCTCGCCGACGACATGGGATGGAACGACGCGCGTTTTTGCGGGAGCACGAATGTGGATACGCCGCACCTTGACGCTCTCGCGAAGAGCGGTGCGGTGTTCACTCAAGCCTGCGCCAGCGCGCCGACCTGCGCGCCGACGAGAGCCTCTCTTCTCACCGGCCAATACACGCCGCGGCATGGAGTCTACAATGTGGTCGATCCGCGGCACGCGCCCGGCAGGCCGCATCACAAGATCCTCGCGACCGAAACGCGCGCTGATTTGACCGAAGGAACCATCACACTTGCCGAGGCCTTGCGACCCGCGGGTTACACCTCGGCGTTGTTCGGTATGTGGAATCTCGGACGCGGCCGGAACGGCCCGGCCTCACCCACCGGCCAAGGATTCGATCTTTTCGTTGAGCCCACGGATCTCGGTTTCGCCAAGGATGCTTACCACCGCGACAACGGGTTGTATTCTTCCGACGCGCTGACCGATGCGGCGTTGGATTGGATCAAGCGCGAAGAGGATCGTCCATTCTTACTCTATCTCGCTTTTCACGATGTCCACGGGCCGTTCGATCCGAAGCCCGAGTTACTGGAAAAATACCGCCAACGCCCGGGTGTCGCCGATCCGGAACTCGCGGCCACCGTCGAGGCGATGGATGCGAACGTTGGACGTTTGCTCGCCGGTTTGGAGAAACTCGGTTTGTCGGATCGCACTTATGTGATCTTCACCTCGGACAATGGGGGTGTGCGGCAAACCGTCACGCCGCTGCGCGGTGGCAAGGGAACGCTCTATCAGGGCGGCCTGCGTGTTCCAGCCATTGTCAGCGGGCTGGATATCGCCGCCGGACAAAAGTTCGACACACCGATTCTCAGTATGGATTTCTATCCGACGGTTCTCCAGTGGGCCGGAGTCAAGGCCGATGCTGGATCACCCTTGGACGGAATGAGCTTTGTGCCTTTGCTCGACGGAAAGCAAAAGAGCATCACGCGTGATTTGTTCTGGCACTTCCCCGTTTACTCGGGTCCGACCGCTCCCTGCAGCGCGATACGCTCCGGCGACTGGAAGCTGCTCGAGTTCTTTGAAACCGGCAAAACCGAGTTGTATAACCTCGCGCGCGATCCGGGCGAATCGCGCGACCTTGTGAAGTCGGAGCCGGCGCGTGCCAAGGAACTGAGCGACAAACTGCACGCGTGGCAAAAGTCGCTTGCCGCACCATGTCCGTCCTCGCCCAATCCAGCTTACGATCCGACTGCTTCCGCACGCGGCGGCGGCAAGGCACGTCGTGACGAGTCGCCGAAGGGATCCGCTGCGGCTCCGGACCCCTCCAAAGGATTCGTTTTGAGCAGTTCCGCCTTTGTCAGCGGCGGCGAGTTGCCTGCCGAATACACCGGCGACGGAGCGGGAGTGTCACCGCCCCTTGTTTGGGAAGGCGCGCCGGCTGGCACGAAAAGCTTCGCCTTGATCATGGATCACCAAGCTCCCGACATGGCGAAAAGTTACTGGAATATCTGGGATATTCCGGCCGACGTGACGCATCTGGAAAAGAACGGCAAACCGCCCGGCCTTGTGGGGGTGGGTTTCCGCGGACGCGAGGGATACGAACCGCCGCACTCCAAAGGACCCGGTGTGAAAACCTATGTCCTCACGGTCTACGCCTTGTCCGGGATGCTCGAGATCAAACAACCCACCTCCGAAGTGACGCGCGAAATCCTGCTCGACGCAATGAAGGACAAAATTCTCGAGCGCGCTTCGCTGAGCGTCACCTACGACAGACCAACCAGCGCACCATGAAAAACAACCCCGCACTAAACTCCGCATCGAAAACGCTTTGGATTGTTGTCGTTTTTCTTGCGGCCGCATTGTGCGCGGCACCGGCCCACGATCCCGCGGCGTTCGCTGCGGGCGGCGCGCGAGTCGAAGGATTGCTGAGCGCGACCAACGCGCCGCCGCAAGCGGCTGCTTTTGCTTGTTTCGCGCCGGCGGTCAAAGTGCGCTGGGACGATCAATTTCTTTTCGTCGAGAGTCATGGTTTGCCGGACCACGGCATGATGACCGGTATTACGGCGTGGCAGCAACAGGTGCCGCTTCCGCAGGATTACACCGGAGCCAACGCGTGGCAGATTCCGCTCGCTCCCGTTCCGGCCGCGACACCCATCTCCGTGGAAAATCATTTCCTGCGCGGAGCCATCGCCCTCGCGGCCAACGGCGTGCCGATCTTCAACCCGCAAAACAACCGCGGCGAACTGTCCTACGAGATCGGTGAACTCGACCAATGGGGAGGGCATTGCGGCCGCGCGGACGATTACCATTACCACATCGCGCCGCTGCACCTGCAGGAGACCATTGGCCGCGACAAACCTGTTGCCTACGCTTTGGACGGCTATCCGATCTACGGGCTGAAAGAACCGGACGGCTCCGCGCCATTGGGCCTCGATGCGATCGGTGGCCATTCTACCCCCGCGCTCGGTTACCACTACCACGCGTCGGAAAAATATCCCTACGTCATCGGCGGATTCCATGGCGAGGTGACCGAGCGCGAGGGGCGGGTCGATCCGCAACCGCGGGCCCGACCGGTCCGTCCCGCCTTGCAACCCTTGCGCGGCGCGCGCATTACGGATTTCGTGACCCATGCCAACCGGAGCGAACTCACCTATGAGGTGGGCGGAACCGCGCAGAAAATTGTCTACACGGTGAATGCCGATGGGACGGTGGCCTTCGAATTTCCCGACGGGCGAAAAGAAACATTCCACCACCGCGAAGGCCCGGATGGCCCGCCTCCGCCGCGCCGTCCGCGCGGCGAGTGACGGGGGTTCCCCGCACTGTCACGTTGCATTTGCGGGGGTGCTGATTGTACAGCGCGCGGTGGTGTCTTCCCGCGCCGAAGGCGTAATCTCCTCGTAAACCGTCTCGCTATCGGCGCCGCTGGCTGGCAGTTTGACACAACCCCTTTACCGCTCCCGTCCTCCGATGTTTCGCCTGACCAAGTCATCTATTCTGCGCCTGCTCCCGTGCGTGGTTGTCGCTGCGATGTTGTCCTCCTGTTCGCGGCCCGATGAGGCGCCGATCCGCGTGGGTATTTTGCATTCCATGACCGGAACCCTGGCGATCAGCGCGCGGCCGGTGGTCGATGCCACCCTGCTGGCCATTGAGGAGATCAATACCCAAGGCGGACTCCTCGGGCGGCGGCTTGAACCGGTCATTGCCGACGGCAAGTCCGACTCCGGCAACTTTGCGGCCGAGGCCGAGCGGCTGATCACGGAGGAGAGGGTCAGCGTGGTCTTCGGGTGTTGGACCTCTTCGAGCCGCAAAGCGGTCGGTCCGGTTTTCGAAAAACACCACCACCTGCTTTTCTATCCGGTGCAATACGAGGGTCTCGAGCAATCGCCCAACATCGTCTACACCGGCGCCACGCCGAACCAGCAGGTCATGCCGGCGGTGAGCTACGCCTTGGCCAACTTCGGTCCACGCGTTTTCCTTGTCGGGTCGGATTACGTTTTCCCGCGCACGGCCAACGAGATTATCCGCGACCAGGTCGCCGCGTTGGGCGGCGAGGTGGTCGGCGAATTGTATCTCCCGCTCGGCGGGAAAAATGTCGCCCCGATGATCGAGGCCATCGTCGAGGCCAAACCCGAGGTCATTCTCAACACGATCAACGGCGATTCGAATGTCGCCTTCTTCGGTGCCCTCCGTGAGGCGGGCTTCACGCCGGACCGCCTGCCCGTCATTTCGTTCAGCATCAGCGAAACCGAATTACCCGAACTCGGCGCTGAAGCCATGGCGGGGAACTACGCCGCGTGGAACTATTTCCAGAGCGTCGAGACGCCGGAGAACCGGGCCTTTCTGGAAAAATTCCGCGCGCGTTTCGGCGCGGATCGTGTCGTCTCCGATCCGCTCGAGGCGGCCTACTTCGGCGTTATACTCTGGGCGCAGGCCGTGCGCGCCGCCGGCTCCGCCGAACCCGCCGCCGTGCTGGCCAAAATCGGCGGGCAGGGGATGCGCGCGCCGGGCGGCCTCGCTTACATCGACGGCCCCACGCACCACGCCTGGAAATACGCGCGCCTCGGCCGCATCCGCCCCGACGGGCAGTTCGACATCGTGTGGTCCTCGGACAAACCGGTGCGCCCCATGCCCTTCCCGCTCTTCCGCACCCGCGCCGACTGGGAGAGCTGGCAGAAAGATCTCTCCGCTTCCTGGGGTGGGAAATGGGTCAGCCCGCGCGAAGAGGACGCGCCCGTGCCATGAAAAGGTCCCGCCGCTCCCGCATCGCCAGGCAACTGCTCGTCTGGTTTTTGCTCCTCACTCTGCTGCCGCTCATCGCCGCCGCGTTTCTCACCACCCGCACCGCCCGGCAACTTCTCACTGACCAGATCGAAAACAACCTCCGGGCCATGGCCAACAATCTCGGCCGGCAGGTCGAAGCGTTCCTGCGCGGGCAGGAACGCGACTTGCTCGTCCTCGCGGTGAACCCGGGCACGGCCGAGGCCATCGGCGCATTTTCCGCCGCCTGGAAGAATGGTGCGTTCGACGAAAACCTCCACGCTGCCGCCGCCGCGCGCTTCGCGCCGTTCCTGCGCCGCGCCGCGGAATCGATCGGCACCGACGACATCTACCTCATCGATCCGGATGGCCGGATTGTTTTTTCCACCGCGCACGGTCCTGATTTCGGCGTGAAGATCGACGCGTCTCCCGTGGCCGGCACCACGCTGGGCCGCACCGCGCAGTCCGCCCGCTTCACCCTGGGGCTCGAGCAATCGGATTTCGATTTCTACGGACCCGACGCCTTGCCCGCCACGTTCATTGCCGCGCCCGTGCTGGCCGGCGGGAAGTATCGCGGGCTGGCCGTGTTGCAGATCGGCGCGGCGGAGATCAACCGCGTGATCAGCGACACCTCCGGCCTTGGTGCGACCGGCGAGATGGTAGTGGTGGCCGAACACGCCGACGGGCTCATGGCTGTTGCCCCGACACGGCATGACCCGGAGGCGGCCTTCCGTCTGCGCGTGCCGGCCGAGGGACCTTCCGCCGCACTGCGCGCCAGCATGAAGGGCCTGCCCGGCTTCGGGCCCGATACCGATTACCGCGGGAAATCCGTGCTCGCCGTCTGGCAATACCTGCCCGCGCTGCGCTGGGGCGTGGTGGTGAAGGTCGACGACGACGAAGCCTTCGCTCCGGTCTCGCTCCTGCGCAAATTGTCCGCCGGCATCGCGCTGGTCAGCGGCCTTCTCGCCGCGCTGGCCGCCTGGTTGGTGGCGCGCTCGTTCTCCCGTCCTATCGAGGAACTGACCGCCGCCGCGCACGAGGTCGCCTCGGGTAACCTGCACCGCCGCGCCGAGGTGCGCAGCAGCAATGAAATCGGCGATCTGGCCCGCGACTTCAACCATATGACCGGCCAGTTGCGCGAGATGATCGAGACGATGGACGAAAAAGTGCGCGTGCGCACCGAGGAGTTGGCCGAGGCCCGGGACCAGGCCGAGGAAGCGAACCGCACGAAGAGCGCTTTCTTGGCCAATATGAGCCACGAATTGCGCACCCCGATGAACGCCATTATCGGCTACAGCGAAATGCTCACCGAGGAGATGCAGGACCTCGGGCAGGAGGAATTCATCCCCGACTTGAACAAAATCCACAGCGCCGGCAAGCACCTCCTCGGGCTGATCAACGATGTGCTCGACCTTTCGAAAATCGAGGCCGGCAAAATGACCGTGTATTGCGAGACGATCGACGTGGCCACCATGGTGCGCGAGGTGGAATCGACTGTGCTCCCGCTGGTCAAGAAGAACGACAACCACCTCGAGGTCGAACTCCCTGCTGACTCCGGCACGATGCAGAGCGATCTGACCAAAATCCGCCAGATGCTTTTCAACCTCCTGAGCAACGCGAGCAAGTTCACCGAGAAAGGAAAACTCCGTCTCGTCGTCACGCGCAGCGTGGAAAACGGCGCCGACTGGCTGCGCTTCGCGGTGAGCGACAGCGGCATCGGCATGACGCCGGAGCAGATAGGGCGCCTCTTCCAAGCCTTCAGCCAAGCTGACGCCTCGACCACGCGCAAATTCGGCGGCACTGGGCTCGGCCTCGCCATCAGTCGCGATTTTTGCCGGCTGCTTGGGGGCGATATCACCGTCGAAAGCGTGCCGGGGGAGGGCTCGACCTTCACCGTCGCCTTGCCGGCCTCGGCACCGCAGGAGGAAGTGCCGGCTGTACCCGCCGCGGCCGCGCCAGCCGGCACGACCGGAACATCCGGACGTCCCTCCGTCGTGGTGATCGACGACGATCCGACCGTGCTCGACCTGATGAGCCGTTTCCTGACCAAGGAAGGTTTCGACGTGCACACCGCGAGCAACGGCCGCGACGGCCTCGAGTTGGCCAAGACGAAACATCCCGTGGCCATCACGACCGATGTGATGATGCCCGGCATGGACGGCTGGTCGGTCATCAACGCGCTCAAAGCCGACCCCGCCACCGCGCACATCCCGATCATTCTCGTCACCATCACCGACAGCCGCGAAATGGGCGTCGCCCTTGGGGTCTTCGATTACCTGGCCAAGCCGGTTGATTGGACGCGGTTGCGCGGCACCCTCGAACGTCTCGATCTCGGCGCGCAAGCCCGCACCGTGCTCATCGTGGAAGACGACGAAGCTTCGCGCGACCAGCTCCAACGCACCATGGTCAAGCAGGGTTGGAAAGTTCTCCTCGCCGGCGACGGTGTGGCAGGGCTCGAGGCCGTGCGCGAGACCGAACCCTCGCTCGTCCTCCTCGATCTCATGATGCCGCGGATGGACGGCTTTGAATTCCTCGACCACTTCCGCCGCGATCCGCGCTACGTCCACACCCCGGTGATCGTCGTCACGGCGAAAGACCTGACCGAAGAAGACCGCGGACGTCTCAGCGGCCGTGTCCATTCGTTGATCACCAAAGATGGCTCCATCGTGAAAAAACTCCTTCCGCAACTCCAAGCCTACCTGCCGCGGCCGGGCGGCGGGTGAGAAGTGGTCCGCTGTGGGGATTTTGACCAAAGGTCACAAGCACCGGAGCGCGCGGGCGCTCGAGGCAGATGGTCACAGGCCACCGCAAGTGAGATGAGCGGGAGCGAGGGAGTCAACGTAACGAAGGGGGAGGACAGGGGCCCCTGGATGCGCTATCTCTCCTTCTTCGCTATCTCCGTACGCTTCGTGTCTCCGTGAGAGTTCTCAGGTTCCCGGGCCAAGGCTCGGGAGGCAAGGGGCGGATATTTCTCTCACCAAGGCACGGAGATCACGGAGAAGAAATGGCCTGAGTTTTAACACAGATCACACCGGAGCGGGCGGGCGCTCGGGGCAGATGGCCACAGGCCACCGCAGGCGAGATGAGCGGGAGCGAGGGAGTCAACGTAACGAAGGGGCGGAAAGCCAACGACTTGTCGACGCCGCTTCTACTTTTCCGAACCGTTACCGAGAGTGCTTCACTGAGCGGTGAGCGCCGTCCCCGGCGCCGGAACGGCAAGCAACCGGTCGCCCCGGCAGCCGGCCCGGCCGGCTCTAAAAACAGATGACGTAGTAGAAGTAACTGACCGTGAGGCCGGCGAAGTAAATGAGGGGGAACGCCCATCGGGCCACGTGGTCGACCCGCTCTGCCGCCGCTTTGTGTCCCGCCTTGCACATGGAGGTGAGGACGAGACTTTCCAGGACGGACAGGCACATGACCACGAAGGAATAAAGCAGGACCGTGTCCGTGAACGTAAAGTAGGAAATGCGCGGCATGGAACCCTCGATGAGGAATTGGTAGGCAACGATGGTCAGGATGCCGATGAAGGCGACATTCAGCCGGTCCGAGAGGTTGTCCACCTCCATCCAGAAAATCGCCCACATAAGCAGAACGAGGATGATCAGCGGCAGGACGACCTTCCACAAAACACTTGCCGCTTCGCGTTGCAGAGTGATGGTGAAAAGAAGTTCGGAGACCGGTTTTACTTCCCCGTAAAAGCGATGGTCCGAGAGTCTGGTCACCATATCGAGATTGAGCAGGCGCCACTCCGCCATATTGACGAGTTTATCGTTTTTGACGTGCTCTTCGGTGGCCCCCAGCATGCGCTGATTCACTTCCAGGAGCACCTGATCGCTGTCGTTGCCAAAGGCCACCATCCTGGCTTGCAACGTCTGCGTGTCGAAGGGGAACGGCTCCAGCTGCATAGGCGTCTCCAGCGTGACTTTGCGCGCCTCCAAGAAACGGACATGCCCGTCCGGGCGAATCTCGATCTTGATGGCGCTGATGTCGCCCGAACCGACTTCGTTGATGATCACGAACTGCGGCCACCAGCCGGCAAAGGCCCCTTGGAATTGGGATTGTCCTTGGAAAAGTTTAGTCTCCGTTCCTTCCACCGCCGGATCGAAGGCCAGCCGCGGGTCATCCCACTCCGCCACCACGATGAGTTCGACCTTGAAAGTCTCACTCACTTCGTCCAGGTCGAGGAGATTGGCGAGGAAGACACCCACTGTGACCACCGTTGGCGACGCCGGTGGATTCGGCATCCCGGGTTCGATGGCGCGCCCATTGCCCGGGCCCGCGAGCAGAAAAATCAACCCCGCCAACCAGGCCGGGAGAACGCGCCAGCCCCGCCGGCCGTGACGATTCATCCTCGGCCGCTGGGAGAGCAGCTGATCGCTCGCCTTGTCGCCCGCGGGTAGAGGGGCCTTTGTTTTTTGCGCGGGAAACTCGGATGCTGGGGAGAAAGTCACCTGTTTATTATAGTAGAATGTCGTGGAGAGGGCGAGTCTTCACGCGCGAGAGACCATCGGGTGATGTGAGCGAGGCTTCGTTTGCCGGACTCAGGCCGGGCCGGTGTCGGCGATGGCCGAGGCCAACTGCTCCAGGCGCTGTTCGCGTGATCCCCAGAGCTCGATCAGGAGAGGCGCATTCTGACCGGGCATCACGCCGAATCGGCCCTCGCGGTAAATCTGTTTGAAGATGGCGTCGACCGCGTCACGATAGGAGTGGTCGACCGGACGGATGCCGTCCTCCTCCATGGCCACCGGCCACTGCTCTGAGCAAGGAACGAAGGCGAGGATATCAAGATGATCGAGGGACTCGCGCACGGCGGGAACCATCGATTGCACGAAGGCATCATCGATGTCGGTCGTTCCGAAGTCCGCGGTGAATTGCGAGTAGGCGAGGTAGTCGACCGGCGCACGATCGAAGATGACATCTTCCGCGCTCGAAGCGTAGCGATGGACCCGGCTAATGTTGTAGTAAAGCTGGATCCCATTGTGCAGGCGCGTCGAGGCGTCGCGGAAAAGAATTTCGTAGGGTCCGTGCAGACCCAGGGCCCGGTAGGGTTCTTCCTCGCGGGTGTAACCGGCGCGGGAGGCGACCCAGTCATTGACCACGGTCGATTTGCCGAGCGAATGAGAACCGGAAATGGCGATGCGCATGGAGAGTTGTGCCGGCGAGGGCGAGGGAGCCGCTGTTCGGCCCACGCCGCGGCGGCATGGTGTCAGGGAAGGTTAGCCGGAGCAACGCGAAGGTAGCGCCGGGATTTTCAGCCGCCAGGTCGGCGAAGCGGTTGTCCTACCTTTTATCCGTGGCTATTGGTGTGGCTGATTTTCCCCTGACCGCAGGGCGGGCGGGGGGTGCATTATGGGGACGCTGCCAATTATTCCGGTTCCACGGCCG
>CAIZMQ010000174.1 GCA_903934135.1 uncultured Verrucomicrobiota bacterium | reverse complement strand
GGTCTGGTGCATGCATACAATAAAAAATACTGGTGCACCGGTAATCAATTTCAAAGATTTGTTCGCGAAATTCCAGATTCCGCCCATGTTGCCTCTCTCCCTCATCTTCCTTCCGCCATGATATAAAGTCAAAAGATGAGTTAATGACACTGAGGATGGTTTTTATTTCAAACGCAGAGTGACGACGCTACGGGGGGACAAATGCACCACCCACACGCTTCACACACTCAGAGCCCTCAGAATAAAGCGGCTCGGCACCCAAAACAGTAACACTAGCTACAGGCGACGACACACGTAAGACAGGGTCAGTAAGTTCACTCTCCGAAGGCATTGCGCGCATCTCCTCTCCGCGGGCCGAGCGGAAAGACGCCTGAGCGGCCACTATGCACAAAGACAAAGAAGGGGAAGAACACACACTCTCCGCGCATACAGCAAATACCATTCCTACAGCAGGAGCTGGCGAACCCGAAGAAAAAGAAGAAAACGAATAACGCTCGCTCTCCCCACGCCCAACAGAACTCGAAGACACACTCTCCGCATACACAGAAGGAGCTGGCAAAGAAAAGGAGGAAAGGGAATAACGCTCGCTCTCCCTCTGATCAACAGAAAGCAACAACGATGCTGGCTCCGGACGATCTGCCTCCCCCTCCGCCCCGCAAGCCGAATGTGCCGAAACCTCCGCGGTCCCTCCGAGAGAAGAACGCGAAGAAGGAGCAACGACGCAGGCCTCTGCGTTCCTCCCCCTCTGCGGCGGCGGAAGAGTCGGGCGCCGAAATGCCTCCGAGCGCGGCACCGCCGGCAGCCACGGCGAGACCGAGAGCGACGAGAGAGAGCATGGCAGAATGCGAGGTTCGTGCGAGGAGCGATCCCCCAAGTCAACAGAAGATCCCATGCGATGCAAGTCTGCAGGGCCCATCGCTTTGCCGTCGATCGTAGGAAGCGGGCGCGCCGCGATGATTGCGTCTCCGTTTGCCCGCATTAAAGTGACGCCTAGTTTGCCACGGATCGAGCGGAGCGCCGTCGCCCGCGACACTCCCGATTGCGCGGCCACGCGGGACGCCAAAACTTGAAGAAATGGCTCGGATTCGTCTCCGAATCTGCCATACGTGTCAAGAGCGAACGGAAGACATTCCCAGTTCATCCGGAGACACTTGGCGTCGTTCTCCTCGTGCTTTTTCAGTTCCGCCAGGTGCACAGCCCCAGAGCCATCAAGTGTAAGCGCAGATTCGACCAAAGCCGATTGTGAGAGCGCTGAAACCACCGTGACATCTATTGCCAGATCTTGCGAACCGTTTTGAGACAGGCCGGGGACCAGGATGTCGGCGGGCCTGTCGAGATCGTTGGCGCATGCGCCCATCTCCTTTGAAGGCCGGAATTGGCCCAAGCGTAGAAAGTCGAAAAGAACATCTGCAACGCGGTTGTGGCGCGACCCCATACACTTGCACGTCAGCGCGTGGTGGCCGTGCGGGTCGAGGAGCTTCAGGTCGCACTTGTCGCAGAACATCGCCTTTTCAAACAGCTGCAGGCCAAGTCGGAGCTTGAGGGCCGTTCGCGCGTGCGGCGGGCTCAAGTGAAGCCCGAGGCCCTTGGTCGGTGGGACTTCGAGCCAGGTGGACGAGTGGGGAGCACACACCGAATTGAGGCGCGCAAGGTCAGGAAACGAGTTGTAAAAGGAAGCGGCCAGGGAGCTGAGGTCGCGGTCTTCGAGCAAGGCCGAGAATTGCGCTTGTGGCGTGCTGCCGCACTCGTCAATGAATGCCAGGTGGGAAGGCAGGTCTGGGCGAAGTTCCTGCCGCAGCTGCTCGGCCGCTCGCGCAAGGCTCGTGTTGGAAGTGCTGCCGGGGAGTGCACGGCAAAAGGAGGAGACAAAGGCAGCGTTTGCGTGGCGGACGAGCGAACGCAATCCCAAACCACCGCGTGATCTGGCCAGCGAGGCCTGTAGCTTCGCCGGGGCGGGCAGGGTGTCTCCGACGATTGCGGCGAAACATTCGAGAACTTGGGAGTCGAAGCGAGCGAGGCCGTGTCGGGTGTGGCTCAGCGGAACTGTTCGAACGACGTGAACGAATTTGCCAAAACTGCAGCATGACGAAAGGAGGAGAGTTGCCGTGTGGGGGTCGTTCAACTCCTTTAGGCGCTCGAAAAGAATATCTGCTTTACCATTCGCCGCACTCACCCAGCTCTCGCAAAATTTTGAGGAGCCAATTGGCGATCCAAGCGCGATAAAGTTGAAATGAGTCGACACGGGGATGTTGCCATCGTTTTTCGCACGTTGAATGGGGAAATCATGCTGCTCCAGTGTCTCAACGCTTGAACAGAAGAGCTCGCACTTGGAGAGGTTGAGGTTCAGGCCGAGGTCGGGGCCGTACTTGGCGATGAGCCTCAGCGCTTTGCGAACATCTCGGGCCGGGCCTGCAATGATGCCGTCGTCCATGTACCAGAGGTTCAAGAGGAGATTGGCGCACTTTGCCCGCGAGGAGATCATTTTCACGATGCGGTGCAAGACGAGAGAAAAGAGGAGAGGGCCAAGTGGGTCGCCTTGCTGTACTCCCGCCTTGGAGCTGAGGCTGCCGAGGGGATGCGATAGTACCGCTTCGCCCGAGTAGCAGAATCGGACCCAAGGGAGGAATTCAGGGAAAATCGCGGCACATTCTTCCAAAATCGCTCGGCGGGACACCGCGTTGAAGGCATTGCGAAAATCAACCTTGAGCAAGACGAAATCAGGGTCGTTGGCGTGGGCCGCGACGACTTCCCGAGTGCGATGGATGATAAACTCCAGGCCTCCCGGGCAAGCTACTCCGAGTTGTGAGGGGCTGAGGTAGTCGGCTGCGCGCTTCTTCGAGAGGGCGCACACACACTTGGAGACGAGGCGGCGGAGCGTTTCACCAACGCAAATCGGTCGCACGTCCCATGTGTCGGGGTCGTCGGGCTCGTACACGCCTTTGCCGAGTTTGAGGAGAGCCGTCAAGCTTCCACCCGCGAAATATTTGGCCACCGAAGGAGGAAAGTGCGTTCCGGAGAGCATTGAGTTGACAAAATTCCTGAGGGTCGTTACGAACGAAAATTGGAGGGGAGCATTGCAGAATTGGAGCAAATGATGCGCCCGGAGGCCCGAGGGCCCCGCGCTGGTGTTGCGGGGGAAAGAACGCAAGGCGGCCACGAGGTCGAAATCGCTTGGGAGCGTTACGTCTGTTACGATCGGCGCGGCGGCGTCAAACTCCGGTAATGGCGCGTCCGGGTGCTTCGACTCCAGCTTCTGGAAGGTTGCTCGCGTCATCGGGGCGACCCCGTCGGAGCTGAGCGCTGCGATTGCTTTAGCGAGGCACCCTTCGCCCGCCAGTCGACTAGCTGCTGCCGAGCGGCCGGCCGAAGATTGATGCTCCTGCAACTTTGGTTTCCTCGCCGAGGCGCGAGCCTTGAGGTGATCGCTGGTGGCCACTGCGAGGTCCCAGAGCTCCATGATGCGGCCGGAGGACCAAAGGTTGCACTTGGCAGAGATCTGCGACTTGGCGTGGTGCTTGCCTGCGCGGGTCGAGCCGGGAATGATGCACTTGAGGACCATGAAAACGCGGGCGAGGGCGTCTGACGAATTGGGGTTACATTGAAGGTTGTGAAGCTCCGATTGAACGATCCTGCCCACCTGGACTACATCGCGGGCGGGAATGACATGCACCACCGGAGTAATGTTAAGGAAGATCTCGTCGAGATCGGGAAGGTTTCGGTTATCAGGCTCGTCCGCTGAGGTGAGGCGGGCTGGGGGTGCTCGGAGGTGACTTCCTTTGCACTTGCGGGCGTGTGTCGACATCCCTTTGGCGCTGAAGAGGCTGCGGCAGGTGGGGCAGATGACCTTTCCAAAGTGGGCGAGCCACTCAGCACACGGCTCCACGGGCCCCCCGCTGAAGTAGCCTTGAATGTGCTGGGAAACGTGCTTAAAATACGCCGCCAGACTTGGTCGCATGGTGCAGTCCGGGAAGGGGCATCTCGAGGTGTCGGAAGTGTGTCGCAAAGTCGCGGGCCCAGCGGTTGGACACGCAAGGGAGTGGAGGCTGGATTGCTGGGTCAGCAACGTGCCGGCAGTCGCATCAACGGCGGTCGCCGACGAAGAATGATCGGGTTGAAAAACAGACTGGAGTGAACTGGCGCGGCGGTGTCGCCCCTGCGCGTGGGGACTCGCAGAGGCTGGGGCAGGAAGCGCCGGGGGTTCTAAATTGGACAAAGACGAAAAAGAGTTGACAATGTTCGGAACTGCAGCAAAATTTGCGGGCCCTTTTCCGGAGGTGGGTGCCGCGCTGGAAAGCCCTTGGGGCTGCGAACTAATTTTTTGTGACCCGAGTACCATCAGGGGTGGAATTCCCGCCAGTCGACGAGGAGGAAAAAGGGATGAACTTCTCGCCAGTCGATGACGAGGAGGAAAGAGTTTGAATTACGGGTCTTGCGTTGTCGTGGGACCTGCCGTAGCCATGTTTGATTCGGAGATCTTCCTCACTGCAATTAAGGAACTCCCGGGCCTTTGCGAGGTTGGAGAAGGACTTGAATCGGGCGCGAGAGCGACGATCGACCACGCCTTTGACTTCTTCGTATTGGGGAAGACGAGGATCCCCGGTCTTCTTTTTCCGGTAACAGTGGAGGCCTGGGACGTTGCCGACCAAGACCGCCAGGATCGTGGCGCCCCTCTCCAGCCAATTGTTGATGGCCAGGATGTCATCCGGCGACGGGTGGGTGGGAAACGAGGTCTTCAGCGTCGCTGAGGCGCTCAAGGGTGGCGCGGGTTCAGCCCCGCTCACTGCACTGGGTTGGGCTCCCGGGGGCGCGGCATTGATTGCTGGGGGAGCGGAATGGACAGCTGACTCCACCGCGTCCTCGGAATCCGAACTCACTTCAGAATAAATGGAGAGGGCTGCAGGCGAGCTGGGAAT
>CAIZMQ010000173.1 GCA_903934135.1 uncultured Verrucomicrobiota bacterium | reverse complement strand
GGTCGCCGACTCAAACGCAACTACGTCTTTATCATCGCGATCATCATTGTTGCCTGGATGACGAAAATTTTCATGCACGCCAGACCGCCCATCGTCTCCTGGTCGGCTTTCTACAACGCGCTGGCTGTGGGCGAACTTCCCGGATGGTTTGTCGGCGCCGTTCTTGTCCTGACCATTGTCGCGGCCACGGCGCTGACCTGGTATGTCTCGATCAATAGTGCCGGTGAAGTAACCGACCTTCGGGGCAGCCACAAAGAGCAATGGCGCATTTAGACAACCTACCGGCCGAACCCGTGGCCCGCCTTCGCGCCATTGTCAGCCTCCTCCGTTCACCCGAAGGCTGCCCATGGGACCGCGAGCAGACCCACGAATCCCTCCGAGCCGGACTCCTCGAGGAAGCCTGCGAAGCCATCGACGCCATTACCAAAGCCGATGATGCCAATCTGCGCGAGGAACTCGGCGACGTTCTGCTCCAAGTCATTTTCCACACCGACCTGGCCGCCGAGCGTGGTGCTTTCACCCTTGAGGATGCCGCCCGTCATACCTGCGAGAAACTTATCCGACGTCACCCGCATGTCTTCGGCGATAGCGAGGCCGGCGACACCGAATCCGTCCTGCGGCAGTGGGAGCAAATCAAGCGCGAGGAGAAAGGTGCCACTGCCTCGATCATGGAGAATATTCCCCGCGCCCTGCCCGCCCTTATCCGCGCGGCCAACATCCAGAAAAAAGCCGCCCGCGTCGGTTTCGACTGGCCAGACACTGCAGGGGTGATCGAAAAGTTCCAAGAGGAGCTTGCCGAGTTGGCTGCCGAATTGGAATCGGGCGATCCGAAACGGCTCGAGCACGAACTCGGAGACCTTTTCTTCACCACGGTCAACATGGCCCGCAAGCTTGGTGTCGAGCCCGAACTCGCCCTCGAACACGCCAACCAGCGCTTCATTGCCCGCTTCCGACACATGGAGAAATCCGCCGCCGCAAACAGCCGAAAGCTCGAAGACTTGTCCTTGCAAGATCTCGAAGAGCTTTGGCAAGAAGCTAAAAAGTAGAGGTGGCGGGAACGCCTCTTTTGCCTTCGCCATGACCCGCCACCAGACCATCAACGCGGTCATCTCCATCCTGCTCGCGGCCATTTTCCTGGCTGCCGCCTGTTTCGCTATTCTCCAAGCCCTCAGCTGGAACTGGTCCGGCGTGTGGGCTTACCGCCAAGTTTTCTGGCAAGGATGGCTCAACACCATCTGGATTTCTTTTGCAGCCCTCGCTTTGAGTATCGTGCTCGGGCTTCTCGCCGCCCTCGGCCGGCGGGCCCGTTATCCCGCGCTGCGCTGGCTCTCCGCCGGCTATATCGAACTGATCCGCGGGACCCCGCTCCTCGTCCAGCTCCTCATTCTCTTTTACGTTGTCGCCGATGCAGTCGGCCTGCAGAACCGTTACGCAGCCGGCATTCTCATTCTTTCCGTTTTCAGCGGCGCCTACATTGCCGAAATGATCCGCGGCGGCATCGAAAGTATCGGCAAATCCCAACTTGAGTCTGCCCGCGCCATCGGCCTGACCCGCTGGCAGACCTACCTCCACGTCATTTTTCCCCAAGCCATGCGCCACATCTTGCCGCCGCTGGCCGGGCAAGCTGCCTCAATCATCAAGGATAGCTCCCTCCTCTCCATTCTCGGCATTGAGGAGTTCACCCTTGCCGCCCAGCAAGTGAACAGCGCGACCTACAGTACGCTGGAAAGTTACCTCCCCTTGGCCGTCGGCTATCTGGCTCTGACTTTACCCGTCTCCTTCCTCGCCCGCCGGCTCGAAGACAAATTCCGTTATGAAACTTGAGTTCGACGCCATCACCAAACGCTACGGCGGCCATACCGTCCTCGATGCCATCACCGCACAGCTCGAGTTTCCCCACGTCCTTGCCCTCCTCG
>CAIZMQ010000172.1 GCA_903934135.1 uncultured Verrucomicrobiota bacterium | reverse complement strand
CCAACAGGCGGGGGTCGCACACGTCCACATGGGTGCGGATGGCAAGCATGCCTTTGGCCACGGCCCAGTCGCAATAGGCCAGTGCACGCTCTACCAGCGCCTCCTGGGTCAGCAGCGGCTTGAGCTCGCCCCACAGGGCAATGCCCTCCAGCAATGTGCCTGACTGGTTGACCCGCGGCAGGCCGTAGCTCAGTGTGGCATCCATGTGGAAGTGCGCGTCCACAAAGGGGGGGCTCAGCAACAGGCCCTGGGCGTCCAGCACTTCGGCTGCCGGGGCTTGAAGACTGGGGGAAATCTCGACGATCCGCGCGTCCTGTACGGCGACCGACATTCCGGTGCGGCCATCGGGCAAGGTGGCGTTGTGAATGAGCAGGTCCAGCATGGTTGTACCTTGGGTGAGATTGGCGGCTCAGCGAAATTGAGGCGCTCTTCGTTCAAGAAATGCATCTACCGCTTCCAGATGGTCTGGTTCCTTGTGGCAAATGGCTTGGAATACCGCGGATAGCTCCAGTACCGAGTCCAGTCGCGCATGGATTGCCTCGCGCATGAGGCGCTTGGTCAGTCGAAGTGCATGAGAGGGGTGCCGGGTGATGCGTGCAGCCAATTCACGAGCCGTTGGAAGGAGGTCGTCGTGTGGCACAACCTGCGAAACCAAGTGCCAGTCGAGGGCCTGTCGCGCGGAGATCGTGTCGCCGGTGAATGCCAGTTCGGCAGCCCGCGCCAGCCCCACTACCCTGGGCAACAGCCAGGCGCCGCCATCCCCGGGAATAATTCCGAGTTTGACAAAACTCTCGGCGAAGCTCGCTTGTTCCGACGCAATACGTATGTCGCACATACAGCAAAGGTCAAGGCCGGCGCCGATGGCAGGCCCGTTGACAGCTGCTATGACCGGGACTTCCAGGTTGAACAATGCCAGGGTCAGGCGTTGTATCCCGGTCCGGTACTCCTGCCGTATGTCGGTTTCGCGTACTTCCGGTGAGGCTTGTTGCCGCATCCTCCGGATATCGCCCCCAGAGGAAAAAGCGGGTCCGTTGCCGGTCAGAATCACGCAAGTGATGCGGCGATCAGCGTGAATGCGCTCAATGGCTTCCAGGAACTCCGCTACAGCAGTATTGCCGGTCAGTGGGTTACGGCGTTCCGGTTGGTTCATGGTGAGGACCACGAGCGGCCCGTCTTGCTCAAAATTCAGGAAAGTGGTCATCTGTGTGCTTCTCCCGAGAAGGGTCTTGCCAATAAGCTGGGGTGACGTAGTTCGGACACGCTGCTGGCACCAACTTGCGCCAAGGTGTTGTCGAGTTCGGATTGGAGCAATCTGGCTGCCAGGTCGGCCCCCTGATCGGGAGGCAGGCCCGCTGTCGCAAATAGCCATGTTCGCCCCAAAAACACCAAGTCGGCCCCCAGTGCCAGCGCTTTGGCGACGTCCTCCCCGGTGCGTACGCCGCTGTCCACGAATATCGGGAATTCAGAGCCGAGCAACTCGCGAAACCGCGGTAATGACTGCAGAGGCGAAATGACGCTCCCGAGTTGCCGTGCACCGTGATTGGATATTTGGAT
>CAIZMQ010000171.1 GCA_903934135.1 uncultured Verrucomicrobiota bacterium | reverse complement strand
GCGATGAGGAGCGGGTGGCGGGCGGCCAGCGTGGGGACCAAACGTGGAGTCAGGATGCGCCACAGCCGGTTGTAGAGGGAGAGGAGGATGAGTGTCACGGCAACCGATCCGGTGGCGGAAAGCAAAATGTCGGATGGCCAGTGTGATCCGGTAGCCACGCGCGACAGGGCGACGAGGGTCGCGGGGATAAAGAACAACGCACCGCGCCAGCGGTAGAAGACGGCCAGCACGGTGGCGAAGCAAAACATATTCGAGGTGTGTCCCGACGGCAGGGACTTGCCGACGGCGGGGGCCTCCGCGGGATTCCCGGCGCGGATGACGGGCGGTCGGATGGCCGCCAGCCAGCGCGGCGTGGTTTCCTCCAGTTTGACTACGCGCGCCTCGGACAAAACGTGGTAGGGGCGTTGTTTCGAGATGATTTTTTTTAGCGGGTTGATCATACCGCCTTCCATGATTCCGATGGACAGAAGCAGGCAAGCGAGCATGGCGCGCCCCCGAAAGCCGCCACGCCAGACGAGGAACAGCCCGGCGACAACGAGCAGTGGCAGCCAAAAGTCCAAGCTGGAAAAGACGGCCCAAAGGGTGTCTACCCAAGGGCGGCCGCGGTCCGCGTTGAGCAGAAAAAACAGTTGCTGGTCGAGACTGGGTGCCACATGTGGTAGTGTCGGACGAAGGAACCGATGAAACAAGGCAGGAAGAGTTCAGAGCGGCAAGTCGAGGGCAGAGGCTCGGGAGCCTTTCTCGTCGCGGCGGCTTTGCTCCTTTTGGCGCCCTTCCGCAGTGCGGCTGCGGCCGGACCCGATCCGCAAGACCTGCTCAAGGTCGCGCGTCTGGCCTCCACGCAACAGGAGGCCGTGGTGAGCGGCAGGTTGCGCCGTGGTGCCGATGCCACGCCTTTTACGCTGACGGTCGACTTCGGCCGCATGCGTTTCGCCTTCGAGAATCCGTCCCGCGTTTATGAAGTGCGGCTGGATGAAGAAACCTCCGGGGTTTTCGATGCCCAAGGCCGTCCCTTGCAACGTGGCATGCGCGAGCCGGTGGCAGAGGGCACCGGTGTCACGGTGGAGGATCTTTCGTTGGGGTTCCTTTACTGGCCCGACGCCCGACTACTCGGCAAGGAAACGGTCCGCACGCGGCCTGCCTGGAAAATTGAACTCCGTCCGCGCAAACGAGGATCGGAATTCGCCATTGTCCGCGTTTGGCTCGACGAGGCAAGCGGTGCGCTGCTGCGCATCGAAGGCTTTGACTGGCAAGGACACCTCTCGCGCCGTTTCGAGGTGGTATCCGGCCAGCGCATTGACGGTCGGTGGATGCTCAAACAAATGCGCATCGAAAGTTTTGCGCCGGATAATGCCTCGCGACCGCTCCAGCGCTCCTACCTCGAAATCCTCGGCAAAGAGGGCTTATGACCGGCGGTTGCGGGGTTTGCCGTGGTGGCCGAGTCTCTGCCGGGCAGGCAGGGCGAATGCGGCGCCGACACCCTTGCTTGCCCTGCAAAGGGTAGGCGCTAATCTCCCCGCGGCATGATGATCAAACTCTTTTCAATTGGAGCCGCATTGCTGGCGGCAGCGTCTTCTTTGGCTGCGGGGGAGCCCATCCGCATCGGGGCGATTTATTGCGACTCGGGCGAACTGGCCCCCCTCGATCTGCCGTCCCTTGCCGGTGCCCGCACAGCCGTGGCCCTCTGCAACCGTTCTGGCGGCATAGGCGGAAGAAAGGTCGAATTGATCCATCTTCCCACCGCGAGCAGGGCCGAGTCGGTCGCGGCCTCGGTGCGGATGATCGTCGACAAGTTTCCCGACGTGGCGGGGTTTGTTGGACTGTCGGATTCCGGGCTTGCCCTCGCTGCCGGTCGGGAAGCACGCCGCGCGAAAAAAGTTTTCATCACCTCGGGTGCCACCTCGCCCTTGTTACCCAAGCAGGTCGGCGGGGGGTTCTTTCTGGCTTGTTTTGGCGACAACGTGCAGGCCGCCGCCGCGTCCGACTGGCTGTGGCACAGCAAGGGCGCCCGCCGGGTGGCTGTGCTCTACGACCCGCGCCGCATTTACACGCGACTGCTCCACCGTTATTTCTCCGCCGCGTTCGAACAGCGTGGGGGCAGGATCACGGACGTGGTCGCCGTTCGTCCAGGCGGCGAACTTGAGCTGCCCAGCGGTTTGGCCGGCGACGATGCGGTGTTTCTTTCGATGGAAACCGCTTCCGATGCACAGATGGTGATTGCCAAGCTCCGTGCGGCTGGATTCCGCGGTCCGGTGGTCGGTGGCGATGGCTATGACAATCCTTCCGCATGGCGCGGCAACGCCCTTGCTCGCGATGTCTTTTTCACCACGCACGCGTTCCCCGCGACGGGCCCGGGGGCGGCAGGACCGGCTGCGCTCTCCGATTTCCGCCGTGCCTTCCGCGGCGGAGTGCCCGGGGCATTTTCCGGCCTGGGTTATGATGCGACTCGTCTGCTCATCGCGGCCCTGCAGGGCACGGATGGCAAATTGACGAACCGCGTGCAGAACGGTCCGGCTTTGGCGGGGGTGACGGGCCGGATTGCTTATGCGCCGGACAGCCGCGTTCCGGCCAAGCCGGTGGCCATCCATGAAGCAGTGCGTCCGGACCGTACCATCTTGCAGTTGACTCCGGCAGCGGTTCCCGCGCCCTGAGCTGGCCGCCACCTGCTGGCGCGGGGGGAGTCGGTGACGATCAATTGTATTTGACCGAGCAGCCGTAGGGTTCGGTTTTCGGGGTCGAGACGGGCTGGCCAGCCAAGGCCTCGTCCAAGGCTCGTTTGACGTAATTTGTGGCGCCTTCAACGTCAGCGGGGTCCACGGACTTCGTGTCGTCGATCGCTCCGGCATAGATGAGATTGCCCTCGGGGTTGATGACGTAGAGCTCGGGGGTGACCTTGGCGCCGTAGAGTTGGCCGACCGTGCCATCCTCGTCGAGGAGGACTGCAGTGGCGGCGGAACCTTTTTCTTCTTTCGCTTGGTTCGTTTCGGCGGGGCTCATGTGGCCTTGTTTGCCGGGAGCGGAGGAGACGATGGAAAGCCAGACAACGTCCTTGCCGGTGTATTCCTTCTGCAATTTCTGCATGTTATTGCTGTCATAGTGCTTCTTGACGAAGGGGCAGCCGTGGTTAAGCCACTCGAGGACGACGAACTTGCCTTTGAAGTCCGCGAGGTTGTGGGATTGGCCGTTGGAATCGGTGAGGGTGAATGCGGGGGCGGGTTGTCCGACTTCCGGCGCGGCGAGGGCCGTGCCGGCGGCGAGGGCGAGGGCGAGGGTGGTTTTGGTGATGATGTTCATGGTTGTTGTTTCAGGGTTGTGCGCCGATGGCGCGGAGAAGGATTTGCTCGGTGAGCAGTTCCGGCAGGATGACCGGGTCGTCTGCCCTTCCGGGCGCGTAGAAGAGGTAGAACGGCACGCCGACTCTGTCAAACTGCGCCAGCTTGCGGGTGATCTCCGGATTGCTATTGGTCCAGTCGGCCAGCATGGGGACGATGCCGAGCTTTTCGAAGGCCTCGCGTACGGCTTTGGTATCGATGGCGGTGCGCAGGTTGAACTTGCAGGTGATGCACCAGTCGGCGGTGAAGTCGAGGAAGACGGGTCGTCCTTCGGCAAGCAGGCGCTGCAGTTCGGCTTCGGAGAACGGGACCCACGGGATGCCGTCCGTCGGCGTGGCGGCGGATTTGTCCGGCATCGTGGCGGCGGAGCGGGTGAAAAGGCTGCCGGTGAAATAGCCGAGGCCGAGAAGGAGTGAGAGCAGGATCCCCAGCGTGGCGAGGGTCTTGGCGCGGGTTGAGGAAACGGGTCCGAGGAACGCACCGTAGAGCCACGCGGCGAGTCCGAGGCAAAGGTAGGTGGCGGCGGCCCAGATGACGGCTTCGGTGCCGCGTTGCTGTCCGATGACGTAAAGCAACCACAGCAAGGTGGCGAGGAGGGGGAAGCCCATGAACTGCTTGAGGCGTTCCATCCAAACTCCGGGCTTGGGCAGGTATTTCATCCAGCCCGGTTGCGCGGAGAGCAGGAGGTAAGGGAAAGCCATCCCGGCCGCGATGGCGGCGAACATGGCGGCAATAACCGCGGAGGCCTGGCTGAAGGCAAAGCCGAGCGCGGTGCCGAGGAAGGGTGCGGTGCAGGGGGTGGCCAGGAGAGTGGCGAGGATTCCTTGGGCAAAGGAACCGGCCAACCCGCCATGGCCGCCGGCTTCGGCCATACCTTGAGTAGCCCGGCCCGGCAGGACGATTTCGAAGACGCCGAAGAGATTCAGGGCAAAAACGAAGACGACCACTCCTATGACATAGTTGAACCACGGGTTCTGGAATTGGAAGGCCCAGGTGACTTCGCTCCCGGCGGACTTGAGGGCGATGATGACGGCGGCGAGTCCGAGGAACCAAAGGAAGATGCCGGCGGTGAAGGCGAGGCCGTGCTTGAGGATGTTGGCGCGCGAATCTCCCGCTTGGCGCATGAAGCCGAAAATTTTCAGCGAGATGACCGGCAGCACGCAGGGCATGAGGTTGAGAATGAAGCCGCCGATCAAGCCGAAGAGAAGGTAAGTCCAGAGGCCGGTCTTGGCGGCAACGGGTGTGTCCCGGGCCACGGGGGCGTCTGTGTTGCTCGCGACGGTCCAACCGCGGCGTTCGCCGTTTTCGAGCACCACGATACCGCGCACCGGCGGGAAACCGGCGACCGGAATCGCGAGGTCGGCGGCGCCTCTGATCAGATCGCGCGGTGCGGTGTGGCCGACCGGGTGTTTGTCCTCCGCAAACGGATAAAAGTCGGCGCGCGTGGCGTCGCCGGCGTCGCGCAGGCCGAGGTTCCAACCGGTTGGCGTGGCGGTCCAAGAAATGGTGAAGGGTGGCTGATCAGCAGATGGCAGCTGTGCCTTGAATTTGGCAAAGAGATCGGTGTTGGCTGGTTCGGCCGCGGCAGCGACCGGGAGCGTGAGTTGTAGGTCGGCTTTTCCGGGGATGCATATCGCCTCGCAGACCAACCATGTTGACTTAGCGAGGAGGTTGATTTCCGCGGTGTCGATGGCGGCGGGAGTTGTGATCGTGCGGACGAGAAGGACTTCGCCTTTGTAGGCGTAGACTTGGATGTCGCCGGGTTCGATGATGCGCCGCGGGAGCGGCCAAGCGAGGGGCCCGGCCGAAAAACCGGGCGGGAGTTGCGGTTCGAATTTGGTAGCGAGGCCGGAGTCGCCGGGATTTTCCCAATAAGTATGCCAACCGGGGGCCATGCGGAGAAGAAGGCCGAGCCGGAAGGTTTGGCCCGGGACAATCGCGGTGGTGTCGGCCACGAGGGTGGCTTCGACGAGTGTTTGGCCTTGGTAGAGTTGAGCGGAGGAAAGAGAGGTGAGAAGGAAAAAGGCAGAGAGAAGAATGGCAAGAGGCCGGAGGACATAGCCGACGTGTGACCAGACAGTCGTTAGGCAGACCGTCGCATATAGCTGGGGAAAGGTCTTACCCATCGTGGAGGAAGGCGGTGAGGGGGCTGGTCGGAATGGCGGTGTCTTCTTGGGCGGGGAGGCCGGCTTCGCGGGCCATCCGGCCGGCTTCGACTGCCATTTTGAAAGCGCGGGCCATGGCCACGGGGTCTTCGGCCACCGCGATGGCAGTGTTGATAAGGACGGCATCGGCGCCGAGTTCGAGCGCTTCGGCGGCGTGGCTGGGGGCGCCGAGTCCCGCGTCGACGATGACCGGAATACGGGCTTGTTCGATGATGATGGCAATTTGCGCGCGGGTTTCGAGTCCGCGATTGCTTCCGATGGGTGAACCGAGCGGCATGACCGTGGAGGCACCGGCGTCCTCGAGGCGTTTGGCCAGGACGGGGTCGGCATTGATGTAAGGGAGGATGATGAAACCTTCGGCGGCGAGAATTTCCGTGGCGCGCAATGTCTCGATCGGATCGGGCAGGAGGTATTGCGGGTCGGGGTGGATCTCGAGTTTGATCCACTTGGGCAGTCCGGCCGAGGCGGCGAGGCGGGCAAGGCGGACGGCTTCCTCCGCGTTCACCGCACCGCTCGTGTTGGGGAGAAGAAGATATTTTTCCGGATCGATGAAATCGAGGATGTTGGCGAAAGGATCGCTGGTGCCGCTCAAGTCGGCGCGGCGCAGGGCGACGGTGACAATCTCCGTCCCGCTGGCGGCGAGCGCGTCACGCATGAGTTCGTTCGAACTGAACTTGCCCGTGCCGAGAAGAAGGCGCGACGTGAAGGTGCGCCCGGCAATCACGAGTGGCCGGTTCACGGGGCGGGAGAGGCCTCCGGGGGCGCGGCGGGCGCCGCTTTGTCGCCTGCGACCTCGAGTTGGAAACTGAAGGTGGCCGCGACTTGGTCCGGCGCCTCCCAAGGGCGGCGGTAAACGGCGGTGATTTGTTGCGTCCCCGCTTTCACGGCCTGCAGCGTGAGAATGGTATTGCCCGGCGCACCGACGAAAACATTGCCGCTTTTGCGTGCCACCACGTCACTGGCATAAAAATCCGCCGCGCCGTATTCGAAATCGCGCAACTCCCAATTGTAACCGGTGCTGGGATTCGACTCGAGAGTGATGCGGATGAGGTTGCCCAGCTCGGCGGAGACAACTTTGCCATTGTCTTGTGCGGTGACTTCCAATGTTCCCGTGACCGGTGGACGCTGGGGCACTTCCTCATCGCCGGGCAGTTTTCCCGCGATTTCGCCTGCCGCCTCCGGATCGGTGGCGTCGGGCGGTGGAGGAATTTCCATGGATTCGGAGTTGGCGGTGTCGGCCAGATTCACCTCTTCGCGGAGAGCCGGCCCCAAAGCCGCCGGGTCCGGGACGTTTGGCCCGGCATTTGGGTCCTGCGCTGCGGGGCTGGGCGAGGGAGTCGCTGCCGGTGCCGGGTCCTGCGCCCATGTGGCGCCGAGGGCCGCAAAAAAGAGGCACGGAACAAGAAGGACTTTCATCGCCCTCAACTATGGAGCCAATTCGGTCCGGGCTCAATCCCCAGCGTCAGGGAACGGCGATGATTTTCCAACGGGGCGATCCGTCGTCCCCGATTTCCAGCCAGGCAAATGACGGCGGTGCTCCGTGGTTCGGCTTACCAATGGTGCCGGGGTTGAGGTGCCGCACCTGGCCGATCGTTTCGTCGCGGGGCACGTGCGTGTGACCGTGCAGGGCAAACTGCGCGCCGGGAGGCACCATCGAGACCGGTTGGTGGGTGAGAAAAAAGGTGTGGCCTCCGCGGGTGAGAGTCAGGCTCTCCGGACCAAGCCCGGGGGGATCGCAATTGCCCCGCACGGCATGCACCGGGGGTCCGAGCCCGCGCACCTCTCGGAGGATGTCCTTGCGACAAATGTCGCCGAGATGCCAGATCTCGTCCGCCCCGGCGAGATCGGCCCGCACGGAGGAAGGAAGGTGGTTGTGGGTGTCGGCAATGACGGCGATGCGCACTGGACGATCTTGGAGCCGAAGCGAAGCGCTCGCAAACCCGGAGTGAATCCTCTAAGGTGAATCGATGTGGAAATATGCCAACCCGCAACTCCGTGAGCTGGTCGCCTACGAACCGGGAAAGCCGGTCGAGGATCTGGCGCGGGAGCTGGGTCTTGCGCCGGGTGAGATTATCAAACTTGCTTCAAACGAGAACCCTCTCGGTCCGTCTCCGGCCGCCCGCCAGGCGATGATCGACACGATCGATCGAGCGCACTTTTACCCGGATGGCGGAGGCTACTACCTGCGCGAGGCGGTGGCCGAGCAGTTGGACCTCAGCATGGCCAATGTCATTCTCGGCAATGGCTCCAACGAAATTATCGAATTCCTTGGCCATGCCTACCTTCAGCCCGGCGACGAGGTGGTGGTCGCGAAGCATTCCTTTGCCGTTTACCGGCTGATGGCCCAGTTGTTCGGCGCGAAGGTTGTCGACGTGCCGGATCCCGGTTTCATCGCCGATCTTGATGGCATGCTGGCGGCGATCACGCCGCGGACCAAAGAAGTCTTCATTGCCAATCCGAACAACCCGACCGGCACGATGGTCTTCCAAGATGACATCGATCGTTTCATGGAGCGCGTGCCGGAGCATGTCATGGTGGTCTTCGACGAAGCCTACTACGAATTCCTCGACGAGCCGCCCGATGTGCTCAAATACGTGCGGGCCGGGCGCAATGTTGTCGTGCTGCGGACGTTTTCCAAAATTCAAGGATTGGCCAATTTGCGCATCGGCTACGGTCTGGCCGCGGCGGAAATCATCGAGGTGCTGCAGAAGGCGCGGCAGCCGTTCAATGCCAACGGCATCGCGCAGGCGGGAGCCTTGGCGGGGTTGCATGATCAAGCGCACATGGACGCGACGCGGCGGGTCACGCGCGACGGACGCGACTTTTTCCAGGCGGAGTTCCTCGAAATGAACCTCGAATTCGTGCCGAGCCACGCCAATTTTGTCCTCGTCCGCGTGGGTGACGGGAAAAAGGTGTTCGAGGCTCTCCTGCGTCGCGGACTGATTGTCCGCGCGATGGGTAGCTATGGTCTGCCCGAATGGATCCGTGTTTCGGTCGGTACGATGCCTCAAAACAAGGCCTTCATCGCGGCCCTGCGTCAACTTGACACCGAGGGACTGGTGGACCGCGGCGCCCTGGTCGCGGTGCGCTGATGTCCGGTTCGGACACCATTGCCGGCCTTGCCACTCCGGCCGGAGCCGGAGCGCTGGCTGTGGTGCGGATCAGTGGACCGCGGGCGTTGGAAATTGCCGGTCGCGTTTTTCGCGGACGGCGTCCTTTGCCCGATTTCGCGCCTGGCAGCGTGCAGCGGGGGCGCATCGAGCAGGACGGTGTCGTGCTCGATGAGGTTTTGCTCACCGTCTTCCGCGCGCCGCGCAGTTACACCGGTGAGGATTTGGTCGAGATCAGCGGCCATGGCGGGAGCGTGGTGGCCGCTTCCGTATTGCGTGCCGTGCTGGTCGCGGGAGCGAACCCCGCCCCGCCGGGTGAGTTCACGCGGCGGGCCTTTCTCAACGGGAAGATGGATCTCACCCAGGCCGAAGCGGTCATGGACTTGATTGCCGCCCGCGGGGAGGCATCGGCGCGGGCGGCGGCCGGGCAATTGGAAGGGCGTCTTGGCCGTGCGGTGGAAGAATTGCGCGGGGACGCCCTCACCGCGGTAGCGCACCTTGAAGCTTTCATCGATTTCCCGGAGGAAGGCATCGATGCGGAGAGCGGCCGGGCTCTGCTCGAACGGGTCGATCGCCTCCATGAGGCGGTGACGCGTTTGCTCTCCACGGCCGACGAGGGCCGCATGCTGCGCGAAGGTGTGCGCTTGGTCATTCACGGCGAGCCCAATGCAGGCAAGTCGAGTTTGCTCAATCTTCTCGTTGGCTACGACCGCGCCATGGTCAGCGAAGTCCCCGGCACCACGCGTGACACAATCGAGGAAAACCTTACACTGCGCGGTATTCCCTTCCGCGTGATCGATACAGCCGGATTGCGAGAATCAGCGGATCCGCTCGAACTGGAAGGCATGCGCCGCACGCGGGCGCAACTGGAACGGGCGGATGTCTCGCTGCGTGTCGTCGATGTTTCCGCCCAAGCAGGACTTGCGCAATTTGATACGCGGGAAATCCGGGTACTCAACAAGATCGACCTCCGGCCCGAGTTGGTCCCGGCCGGGGGCGAGGTGGCGATGTGCTGCCTGGATGGTCGCGGCTTGGAGAATCTGGTTGCCGCAGTTATCGCGCGGACCGATTTGTCCGCGCTGGATCGCTGCGGTGAGGTGATCGCGGTGAACGAACGGCACCGGCACTGTCTGGCCACGGCGCAAAATTATCTCGGGGCAGCGCGGCGGTCTTTGCAGCGCGCCGATCCGCCAGAACTCACGGCGGTGGAATTACGCTCGGCTCTGGCCGCCATCGGGGAAATCACCGGTGCGGTGGAGACTGAAGATGTGCTCGATAAAATATTCGGAAGCTTCTGCATCGGAAAGTGACGCCGGGTTTGTGCCGGCGGACAACAGGCGGCTGGCCAGAAGCCGGAGAGATGCTAAGCTGGTGGACTTGATGGAAGTTGTCGACCAGCCAGTCGGGCGGACCCAAT
>CAIZMQ010000170.1 GCA_903934135.1 uncultured Verrucomicrobiota bacterium | reverse complement strand
TGGCTAAGGAAGCATTCAAACGCGACAAACCCCACGTGAACATCGGCACGATCGGTCACGTGGATCACGGCAAAACCACCCTCACCGCGGCGATCACCACCGTGCTCTCCAAGACCGGCAAGGCGCAGGCCCGCGGCTACGCGGACATCGACGCGGCGCCCGAGGAAAAAGAGCGCGGCATCACGATCAACACCGCGCACGTGGAATACGAGAGCGACAAGCGCCACTACGCGCACGTCGATTGCCCCGGCCATGCCGACTACATCAAAAACATGATCACCGGCGCGGCCCAGATGGACGGCGCCATTCTGGTGGTCAGCGCGGCGGACGGCCCGATGCCCCAGACCCGTGAGCACATCCTGCTCGCCCGCCAGGTCGGCGTGCCTTCGGTCGTAGTCTTCATGAACAAGTGCGACATGGTCGATGACCCGGAACTTCTCGACCTCGTCGAGATGGAAATCCGCGATCTGCTCAGCAAATACGAGTTCCCCGGCGACGACATTCCGATCGTCCGTGGTTCCGCCCTCAAAGCCCTCAACGGCGATGCCGAGGGTGAAAAAGCGATCGCCGCGCTGATCGAAGCCGTCGACAGCTACATCCCCGAGCCGCAGCGTCCTCTCGACCTGCCCTTCCTCATGCCCATCGAAGACGTCTTCAACATTGAAGGTCGCGGTACGGTCTGCACCGGCCGGGTCGAGCGTGGTCGGGTCAAGAAGATGGAGGAAGTCGAAATCGTCGGGATCAAGCCCACGGTCAAGACGACGGTCACCGACATCGAAATGTTCCGCAAATTGCTGGACGACGCGATGGCTGGCGACAACATCGGCGCCCTGCTCCGCGGCATCAAAAAGGATGACGTCGAGCGCGGCCAGGTGTTGGCCAAGCCCGGCTCGATCAGCCCGCACAAGAAATTCAAGGCCGAAGTCTACATCCTGAGCAAGGATGAGGGCGGCCGTCACACCCCGTTCTTCTCGAACTACCGTCCGCAATTCTACTTCCGCACCACGGACGTGACCGGAACGGTGAAGTTGCCGGACGGCGTGGAAATGGTCATGCCCGGGGACAACATCTCGATGGAAGTCGATTTGATCACCCCGATCGCCATGGAAAAAACCATCCGTTTCGCCATTCGCGAAGGCGGCCGTACGGTCGGCGCCGGTCGCGTTGCGGAGATTCTGGATTAATCTTTGGAGGATACGCACAGGCCAGTAGCTCAATTGGTAGAGTAGCGGTCTCCAAAACCGTCGGTTGGGGGTTCGAGTCCCTCCTGGCCTGCTCTCCGATTGACCCTGGTCGCCGTGCTTCCCGCGCATGTTCCGCAAGATCAAAACATTCACCGCCGAAGTTCGCACCGAACTGGCCAAGGCCACCTGGCCGTGGGATCCCAAGGAAAAGGGATTCCGCCGCTACAAGGAGCTGGCCGATTCCACCGTGGTGGTCATCGTGGCGATGGTCATTTTGGGCGGTTACATCGCCTTCTTCGATCTCATGCTGGTCAACACCGTTGGGTGGTTGACCCGCCCGTAAGGAAATATTTTCATGTCCATCACCGCCCTTCGCATCCCCGCTCCGCGTGACCAGTGGTTTGTCGTGCAAGTCCTCTCCGGTCAGGAGAAGAAAGTCTTCGATAGCATCATGAAGCGGCTCAAAACCGAGGAGATGGGCGACTTGGTCTTCAATGTGCTCATCCCGACCGAGCGGGTGCAGGAAATCAAACAGGGCAAGAAAAGCGAGACGACGCGCAAGTTTTTCCCAGGCTACATCATCGCCAATATGCACCTCCTGACCGAGGACGGCGGGCTGATGGACCGCACGTGGTATTTCGTCAAAGACACGCCCGGAGTGATCGGCTTCGCCGGAACGAAGGACCGCCCGACGCCGATGCGTCCGCGCGAAGTGGAAAGCATGCTCGCCCAGATCCAGGAACGCGTCGACACGGTGAAGCCCAAGGTTTCCTTCCAAGTGGGTGAGAAAGTCAAAGTGGCGGACGGCCCCTTCCAGAGTCAGACGGGGGTGGTCGAGGAGGTGGACCCGGGACGGGGCAAGCTGCGTGTTTCGGTCACCATTTTCGGACGCGAGACGCCGGTCGAACTCGAATACTGGCAAGTGGACCGCGAGGAATAGAATTTTATGGCTAAAGAAATTGTTGGAACGATCAAACTGCAGATCCCGGCCGGGCAAGCAAACCCCGCGCCGCCGGTCGGCCCGGCGCTCGGTCAAAAGGGCGTTAACATCATGGCCTTCTGCAAGGAGTTCAATGCCGCCACGCAAAAGCAGGCCGGCGACATCCTTCCGGTGGTCATCACGGTTTACAAAGACAAATCCTTCACCTTCATCACCAAGTCGCCCCCGGCGTCCGTCCTGATCAAGAAGGTGGCTGGCATCGCCGCCGGATCGAAGGAGCCGAACAAAACCAAGGTCGGCAAGCTGACCAAAAAGCAACTCCTCGAGATCGTGAAGATCAAGATGAATGACCTCAATGCCCGGGATGAGGAGGCCGCGATGAAAATCATCGCCGGCACCGCCCGTCAAATGGGCGTCGAAGTGGAGGCATAAGAATTTTCCAACCCGCGTCCCGCACCAGCGGGCCGCACAACAGCAGGAGAGCCCCGATGCTCGTTCGCACTGCAAATCACCATGGCAAAAAACCGAAGCAAACGTTACGAGGCGGCCAAAAAAGCCGTCGATCCCGCGCGGAAATATCCGCTGGCCGAAGCAGTCAAAGTGCTCAAGGGCATGCCGCCGGCCAAGTATGACATGACCGTCACCCTCTCGATGCACTTGGGAGTGGACCCCAAACAGTCCGACCAGATGGTCCGCGGTACCACGCCGCTCCCGCACGGCAGCGGTAAAGCCGTCCGCGTGCTCGTCTTCGCCTCCGGCGCGGCGGCCGAAGCGGCCAAGGCGGCCGGAGCCGAGTTTGTCGGTTACGAGGACATGATCAAACAGTGCACCGAGGGATTTTCCGATTTTGACGTGGCCATTTCCACCCCGGCGGCCATGGCGGAGGTTCGCAAGCTGGGCAAAGTGCTCGGACCGCGCGGCCTGATGCCCAATCCCAAGACCGGCACCGTGACCGACGACACCGCCAAGGCGGTGGGCGAGGTGAAGGCCGGACGCGTCGAGTTCAAACTCGACAAGAATGGCAACATCGCCGTCCCCGTGGGCAAGTTTTCCTTCACCGAGGACGCCCTGGTGCAAAACGCCGGCGTCGTGCTCGACGCGGTGGCCAAGTCGCGTCCACCCACGGCCAAAGGTGTTTTCATCGAAAGTGTGACCCTTGCGGCCACCGTGACCCCGGGCATCGCGCTCGATCTCTCCAACCTCAGCAAGAACTGACCGCCATGCGCCCCGAAAAAGCCAATATCGTCAAAGATCTCAAGGACCAGCTGGACGCTTCGCCGTTCCTCCTGGTTGCCGATTACACCGGGCTCAAGGTGGACCAGTTCGCCGTGCTCCGCACCCGTCTCGACGCGGTCGGCGCCGAATGCCATGTGGTGAAAAACACCATGCTGCGCATTGCCGCGACCGAACTCGGTCTGCCCGACATGTCCGATGCCCTCGCGGGCCAGACGGCCATCGTCACCGGCGAGCAGGACATTTGCGCCACGGCGAAAGTGATCAAAGTGTTCACCGCCGAGTTCAAGAAGCTGACGGTCAAGATCGGGTTCCTGGACAACGCCCTGCTCACGGCCGAGCAGGTCCAAGCCATGGCCGACCTGCCGCCGCTCCCGGTCCTGCAGTCCCAGTTGCTCGGCTTGCTCAACATGCCGGCCAGCCAACTGGTGCGTACCCTCAACGAACCCGGGGCGAGCCTCGCGCGGGTGCTCAAGGCCAAAGTCGACGCCGGGGGAGGAGCGGCCTGAAACCTTTTCCGTCCGGCCACTTCGCGGCCGGGCGGAAGAAACCAAACAGAAACGGTTCCTTGTCGGTCGGACAGCGGTCCGCCTTAAATTCGCCGGAGCTCCGGCGCGCGACAATACCACAACCAAGGAAGCAGGCCGCGGAGGCAGATGCCGAGGCGGCCGCTAGAAAGATAGTATGGCTAATATTGAAACCATCGTGGACCAACTGAGCGGCTTGACCGTTCTGGAAGTGTCCGAACTCGTCAAAGCCCTCGAAGAAAAATGGGGAGTCAGTGCCGCCGCCCCGGTGGCCGCTGTCGCCGCACCCGCCGCTGGTGGGGCCGCTGCCCCAGCCGAGGAGAAAACCGCCTTTGACGTCATCCTCGTCGAGGCCGGCGGGAACAAAATCGCCGTGATCAAAGAGGTCCGTGCTGCTGTGCCCGGACTGGGCTTGGCCGACGCCAAGGCCCTGGTCGAAGGCGCTCCCAAGCCCCTCAAAGAGGGCGTGACCAAGGAAGAAGCCGAAGAGATCAAGAAAAAGGTCGAGGCGGCTGGCGCCAAAGTCGAAATCAAGTAAATCTGCTCCCCGGGCGGGAAAAAGGGAAATTTTTCCCCTTGACCCCCGCCCGGGAGCCACTCATAGTGCAGAGTCTGTCCCGGGAATCCCGTCGAACCATTGTCCAAAGCTTGACACCCTACTCTGAGTCATCGTGGCGCCTGCGCGCCCGAGTGGCCGGTGTGGGGATGTTTTGTCTCCCCGACATTTTCGTCGCGACCGGGAAATAGACCAGCGCTCCGCGCAACAACCACCATTCGCATTCATGTCTGATCGTCTCTACTTCGGCAAACTCAAGGAAACCACGGAAGCGCCCAACCTCATCGAGCTGCAGGTCGATTCCTACAAGGAATTTTTGCAGGAGGGCGTCTCGCCATCCAAGCGCAAGAATACCGGCCTGGAAGCCGTCTTCCGCGAAGTCTTCCCCATCCCGAGCTACGACGAGAAGATGGTGCTCGAATACACGGGCTATGACATTGGCACGCCCAAGCTTAGCTCGCTCGAGGCCCAGCGCGAAGGCGAGACCTTCAGCGCGCCGCTGCACGTGACCTTCCGCTTCAAGGACGAAAAGGGGACCAAGGAAGAAAAAGTTTACATGGGCGAGCTCCCGCTTATGACCCCGCAGGGTACCTTCGTCATCAACGGTGCCGAGCGGGTCATCGTCAGCCAGTTGCACCGTTCGCCCGGCATTTGTTTCGAGTCGACCGTGCATGCCAACGGCAAAATCCTCTACAGTTTCCGCATCATTCCCGACCGCGGATCGTGGGTGGAGGTGCAGTTCGACACGAACGATCTGCTTTACGTTTACATGGACCGCCGCAAGCGCCGCCGCAAATTTTTGGCCACCACCTTTTTGCGCGCCATGGGTTATCCTTCCGACAAGGACATCGTCGGCCTTTTCTACACGCCGCAGGATCTCAAGCTCAGCGGCCGCCTCGACGAGGACGAATTGGCCAGCAAGGTGCTGGTCGAGGACATCAAGGACGGCGAGATCGTCATGGCCAATGCCTTTGAGCCGCTGAACAAAGCGACCATTGCCCGCCTCCTTGCCGCCGGTATTGCCAAGGTGAGTGTGGTCGATGTCTCGGCGGACGAAACCATCATCAAGTCGCTGCGCAAGGATCCTGCGCACAACGAGGAGGAAGCCCTCAAGGACATCTACCGCAAGCTGCGCCCCGGAGATCCGCCGACCGTGGCGAATGCCAAGAGCATGCTCAAGCGCATGTTCTTCGACCCGAAAAAATATGACCTCGGCCGCGTTGGGCGTCATAAAATCAATCTCAAGCTCAATCTGAACGTCGCGGACGAAAACCGCGTCATGACCCGCGAGGATTTCGTCGCCGCGGTCCGGCATCTACTCGAACTCAAGCGTGAAGAGGGTCTGGTCGACGATATCGACCACCTGGGCAGCCGTCGCGTGCGCACGGTGGGCGAGCTTCTCGCCAACCAGTGCCGCACCGGTCTGGCCCGCACGGAACGCGTGGTCAAAGAGCGCATGACTTTGTTCGATTCTGCTCTTGAACACATCACACCCTCGAAGCTGATCAACCCGAAAGCCCTCAGCGGCGTGGTCCGTGATTTCTTCGGACGCTCCCAGCTGAGCCAGTTCATGGATCAGACCAATCCGCTGTCCGAACTGACCCACAAACGCCGCCTTTCCGCCCTCGGGCCCGGTGGTCTCAGTCGCGACCGCGCCGGGTTCGAAGTCCGCGACGTGCACCCGTCCCACTATGGCCGCATCTGCCCGATCGAGACGCCGGAAGGTCCGAACATCGGCTTGATCAGCTCGCTCAGCACCTTTGCCCGGATCAACGATTTCGGCTTCATCGAAACACCCTACCGTAAGGTGACCAATGGCCGCGTCAGCGATTCCATCGAGTACCTCCCGGCCGACAAAGAGGAGAACTTCCTCGTGGCCCAAGCCAACTCGGTGGTCGACGGACAAGGCAAATTGGTCGGGGACAAAGTTTCTGTCCGCTACCGCGGCGACTTCCTCGAAGTCGAGCCGGCCAAGGTCCACTACATGGACGTCTCGCCGAAGCAGCTCGTCTCCGTGGCGGCCGGCCTCATCCCTTTCCTCGAGCACGATGACGCCAACCGCGCCCTCATGGGCTCGAACATGCAGCGCCAGGGTGTTCCGCTTCTCCGCTCCGATTCCCCGCTCGTCGGCACCGGTCTGGAAGGCCGCGTGGCCCGCGATTCCAAGGCGGTTGTCGTGGCTGAGGAGTCGGGCAAAGTGGCCTCGGTCACGGCCGATCAGATCATCGTGACCAAGGACGGCCGTCTTCCCGAGGGCAAACGCAAGATCAAACACGATCCCGAGAACCACGTTTACGTCTACGAATTGCGCAAATTCATGCGCTCGAACAGCAGCACGTGCATCAACCAGCATCCGATCGTGGCAAAGGGCCAAGCGGTCAAAAAGAACGAGGTCATTGCGGACGGCCCGTGCACCGAGAAAGGTGAACTCGCCCTAGGCCGGAACGTGCTCGTCGCGTTTATGCCCTGGAGCGGTTACAATTTCGAAGACGCCATCATGATCAGCGAGCGCGTGGTCAAGGAGGACATCTACACTTCGATCCACATCGACGAATTCGAAATCGGGGCCCGCGACACCAAGCTCGGTCCGGAGGAAATCACCCGTGATATCCCGAACGTCGGCGAAGAAGCCTTGCGCAACCTCGGACCCGACGGCGTGGTCCGGATCGGCGCGGAAGTGAAACCGGGCGATATTCTGGTCGGTAAAATCACCCCGAAGAGCGAAACCGAACTCGCTCCCGAGGAGCGCCTCCTTCGCGCTATCTTCGGC
>CAIZMQ010000169.1 GCA_903934135.1 uncultured Verrucomicrobiota bacterium | reverse complement strand
GTGGTTTTCATCTTGTCCAGATGATCAAAACCTCTCTCCAGGTCCTCCACACCAAGCGCCTGGCCAAATCCAAGAACCACCCAAAAACAAAAAACCAAGACGATGGCGTTATTTCTCATGATGGTAAAAAATTAAACTAAGAATTGTCAGCCTCCTTGAATATTTGATTCACGTCTATTAGTAGGCGAATCTCTATAATTTTCCACCTCGATCCATGCGACGGAAGGGCAATAGGGACAGACGGCAGTGAAAAAGTGACCAGCGGTGGGGCCACGGGATAGTTCGGCGACTTGGTTGGTAGTCCTTGCTCGCTGTTTTGGGTATCGGTTAGCCCGAGATCATTCTCGTGATACCATACCATCGCGCGTGGTCTCGATCCGCCCTTGAGCAGCACCGCTGCTCTATCGGGTTGGCCCGCCAGCGCAGCGGGCTCCACTCATCCGTTCGGTCAGGTGTCGCAGGAAGAACCTGCCTTCATCGCCGGATAATCCGTGTAGCCTTTAGCCCCCGGTGAGTAGAACGTCGTTTCATCCGGTGTGTTGAGCGCTGCGCCCGCTTTGACCCGCGCCGGCAAATCCGGGTTGGCCAAGAACGGCTGGCCGAAGGCCACCGCATCGAGCTTCTTCTCGGCAATAGCCTCCGCCGCTTCTTGCGGTGTGTAGCCCATATTCCCGACCAGCACCCCGTGATAGGCTGCCCGCGCGGCCGATATCACGTCGCCGCTTTGCTGCCCGAGAAAATCCGCCCGCATGACATGCCAATAAGCCAGGCCGCAGGCGTTCAGCTTCGCACCCAGCCACGATATCAATCCGATCGGATCGCTATCGCTCATGCTGTTGAAACTGTTCAAGGGCGACACGCGCAGGCCGACGCGATCCGCGCCCCACACCTCGGATACCGCCTCGATCACCTCGAGCAACAAACGCGCCCGGTTTGCGATTGATCCGCCGTAAGCCCCCGTCCGTTGGTTCGAACCATCGCGCAAAAATTCATCGAGCAAATACCCATTTGCCCCGTGTACCTCAACTCCGTCAAACCCCGCCGCTTTGGCATTCTCTGCCGCCTTTTTGAAACCAGCGACAATGCCCGGCAATTCATCATCGCGCAGCTCCCGCGGCGTGACATACGGCTTCTTCCCCGCCGGCGTGTGCACCTCCTCGTTGGTGATCGCGATCGCGCTCGGTGCCACCGGTTGCGCGCCATGGTTGAAGAGCGGATGACAGGCCCGTCCTCCGTGCCAAATCTGCAGAAAGATTCGTCCACCGGCCCCGTGCACCGCGTCGGTCACCGCTTTCCAACCCGCAACCTGCGCCGCCGAGTAAATTCCCGGCTCCGCATAAAAGGCCGAATTCCCCTCCATGACCATCGTCGCCTCGGCAATGATCAATCCCGCCGTGGTCCGCTGCGCATAGTATTCCGCCATGAGTTGTCCCGGCACATGCTCCGCTTCCGCCCGGCACCGGGTGAGGGGAGCCATGAACAAACGATTCGGCACTTCCATCGCGCCGACGCGCAACGGTTCGAAGAGCGGAAACAAAGAAACCATCAGACCTGATTCTATCTCCACCCGGGCGTTGTGAAATCTCCAAATTGTGATTTCCTCCCCCAAGCTCCCGCCGGGTGCCACTTGTTCACAACCTCTGGAGATGGGAAATTCTTAAAACCTTATAAAACTATCAATCATAAGGATGTGAACAACCCGGGCGCCTCCTGCTCCACGCCGCACCCAAGCGCGTTCCACGGCGATTGATCACCGTGAACGAATGTTAGTATCCGGCGGGCAACATTCACGGAACAACGTGGAACATCGAGTTGTCCACACCATGAGCATCTTGTCCACACCCCGCTAACAAAGTTGCCGTCCCCACAAAATAACGAAAAATGTTCCGGCCCTGACCAACAAAGAGCAAATAAGAGCAAAATTCTTGCCCGCATCGATTTGCGCCATGCCCTGAAGTAATTTAGTTTCTCCACCGGATGAAATCCCGACTGCTCACCATAGTCTGTCTCCTCCTCAGCACCTTCCCTGCCTCTGCGGATCCCCTTGTCGCGCGGTTTGAATCGAACATGGGCGACTTTGACGTTTTGCTCGATCCCATCGCCGCTCCACGGTCAGTCGACAATTTCAGCGCTTATGCCAATCGCGGCGCCTACGACGTCACCATCATCCACCGAAGCACGACCTACAATCCTCTCGATATTCAAATCGTGCAGGGCGGGGGCTTCGAACTCGTCGGAAATACCCTTCCGCCCATCCCCAGTGATCCGCCGATCCCGTTGGAAGCGGGGAGGGCTAATGCCCTCGGTACGCTCGCCATGGCCCGGACATCTGATCCTGATAGCGCCACGAGCCAATGGTTTTTTAATGTGACCGACAACCCCGGCCTTGATTTCAACTACGCTGTCTTCGGAAGCGTCCTGGGTGCAGGACAAAATGTGATTGAGGCTATTGGTTCGGTTCCGGTTTACAACGCCTCGGCACAACTGGGTCCGGTTTTCGGTCAACTACCTTTGCTTTCACCCTCCCTTTCGGTCGACTACCTCGTCCTCATCAACAGGATCCGCGTGGCACCCTTCGCCATCACCAGTTTGACCCACGCTTCCGAGGCGGTGGAAATTCGCTGGACGCAACTCTCGACCAATTCCCCGGTGCGTGTGGAGCGCCGGGAAAAGCTCGGACACGGCTCTTGGTCCGTCGTCTCTTCCAACAACACGACCGGTATTTTCCACGATACCAACGCGCCGACCGGCAGTGCTTTCTACCGCGTGGTAACCGAATAGCGGGGGCGACCTCGTCTCTTACTTCCAGGATTTGATCAAGGCTTTGGCTTTGGTCTCGTTGGCATTCATGATGAGGTCGCGCCGTTTGCGCGCTTCGCGCACACTATTGGTGCGGAGAGAGAACCTCACCCGCTTGGCCGGGCCAGTCCGGCGCTCGAGGCTCAGGTGGCACCACCAGGTTCCGTTGTTGTCCCAAATGTGATGATTCGCCCCGTAGCGGCGATCCGGCAACTCAACAATTTTGTTCTTCATAGAAGGACACAAAACATGCCCGCATACCGGCAGGAAAGCAACCCCTATGACACCTTCCGGCTCCTGCATCGCCGTTTGACAACCCGCCCGGACGACCTACTTTTCCCTATGATCCAAACCCTCGAGGCGGAGATCGACGAAACAGGGTCCGTGCGTTTCAACCACCCGGTCCACCTGGACCGCAAACACCGTGTGCTCGTCATGGTCATGCCGAGCGAAGTGACCGGTCCGGTTGAGGAGACCCGAGAGGACTGGAACCGCCCCTACATCGATCAACCTTACCGTTACTTGCCGTCGGCCAGTTGATCGTAATTGCACCCGGCGGGGGTCGAACCCACAACCTCTGGCTTCGGAGGCCAGCGCTCTATCCGGTTGAGCTACGGGTGCTTGTTGGAGAGGCAATAAAGCGCACCTGGGGCGCGGGCTCAAGCGGGAAGGGGGTCAGGAAGGATGAAGGATGAGTTTGAGACCCTGAGAGAAGGGGTGGATCTTGTGTGGCGGCGGACGGGCGGATAGAAAAGACGGTCATGGCGGATATTGTTTATTTCGATCTCGAGACACAACGGACGGCGAATGATGCGGGAGGTTGGGACAAAAAAGCGGCTATGGGCATGACGGTGGGTGCCACCTACAGCTCAGGCACAGGGAAATATGCGGTCTACGGGGAAGAACGCGTGCACGAACTGGTCGGGCAATTGCAGCGAGCAGATCTTGTCGTCGGGTTCAATCTGATCAATTTCGACTACGAGGTGTTGATGGGTTACACGGTGATCGATCTGGCGCACAGCGTTCCAACACTCGACCTGATGGTTTCGCTGGAGGAAAAAATCGGACACCGCATCGGGTTGGATGCCGTGTCCCAATCGACGCTGGGTTGCGGGAAGACGGCGGATGGCCTTGACGCCATCAAATGGTGGCGGCAAGGCCGCAAACTCGATGTGGCCCGCTATTGCTGCTTTGATGTGAAGGTGACACGTCTGGTCCATGAATACGGCATGTCTCACGGCGAGGTCTTTTATCATGACCGGTTGGGACGCAAGCGTCGCGTCGCGGTGGAATGGGGAATGCCGGCCCGGGAGCGTGTCGCGGCATGATCCAACCGCTGAAAAATACCCCGTCGATCTGGTCCCTGTGTTGGGTGGATTTGCCCGAGCCGTTGCCGGTGGAGGAAGATTTTTATCTGCCGACCATTCTCCTGTTGGTTGGTCCATCCTTCGAACCCCTCGCCCCACCGGCCATCTTCCATGAATTGGACCAAGTGGAAGCAGAAGAATGGGTGGCCCATCACTTCGACGATCTCGGTGTGCCGGACCAATTGTCGGTCTGGAAGGCTCCGGAGTGGGTTTCGGCGGAATGGAAATATTTCGGACGTGACTGGAAAACGAAAGTGAAACTGGTCAATCCCCCCCCGCATGAAGCAAGGCTGCAATCCGAGTTGGCCGGTTTGCAAGGAGACAGCCCCCGCGTGCCTGCCCTGCCGAAGTCGGCGCTGGCCGAAGGTCTGCTCCGTAATGTGCCCCGCCTGCGTTCGCCCGGCAAACGGCGTTCC
>CAIZMQ010000168.1 GCA_903934135.1 uncultured Verrucomicrobiota bacterium | reverse complement strand
TGATTGCCTGAGGGCTATCTCGCCAAGCCTCGGTTCCGGCTGGACACAGTTTCATGTCTCCGACCGGGGGTGGATCGCGACCTCCGGGCGCGATTTGGCTGATCCATTTATCGCGATGGGGCATCGCGATCCACCGGATCATCGACGGCAAGCGCTGACGTTGTTATACCGCATTCCCGATGAAAAACGAATCCACGCACAGCAACTGGCGGGCGCTGGGGGCGGCGCTGATGGGCGCGGTCTTGGCTGGGCTGGGGGCGTTGCTCTTCGTGGTCTTTGATCTGCAGTCGACCAAGCTGTCGCGCGTGGTCTGGGAAGCGGCGCCGTGGGCGGTATTCATCACCATGCCGCTGGGGTTCGCCTTGATTCTTTGGCTGCGCGATCACGTGTTCCCTGGGACCGATGGCACGGGGATCCCGCAGACTATCGCGGCTTTGCAGGCTGGGCCGGGGGAATTGCGGGACCGGTTGCTGTCCATGCGCGTGGCGATCGGCAAGGCGTTGCTGCTGGGGTTGGGGATGTTTTCGTTTCTCTCCCTAGGACGCGAAGGACCGTCCGTGCAACTCGCGGCGTGCTTCATGCACTTGGTGAGCAAATGGACGGTGTTTCCGCGTCATTTGATGGAACGCGGGCTGATCATGGGCGGAGGTGCGGCGGGCATTGCGGCGGCCTTCAATGCGCCGATCGCCGGGATCGTCTTCGCGTTCGAAGAAATCGGACGGCGCTTCGACAAGGAAAACCTCGGCACCATCGTGCGCACGGTCATGGTGGCGTGTCTGGTCTGCGTGGTTTTTCTGGGAAACTATTTTTTCTACGGGCGGATCGATTATGACCGGCTCATCCCGCTGGAGTTCATGTCGCCCGGACCGTGGGTTGCAGTGCTGATCATCGGATTGGCTGGCGGCCTGCTTGGCGGCCTTTTTGCCAAGACTCTTCTCGTCGTTGTGCCGCATATCTCGCGGATGATCCGGCGGCGTTTCTGGGTGGTGGCTCTGGTCTTCGGCTTGGCCTCTGCGGGAGTGGTCTGGGTCTCGAATGGCGCGGCGATGGGGACCGGTTACGATCAGGCGAGGGCGCTCATTTTGCAGGAGAGTCCGCAATATCTGGCCACTCTTCCGGCCGAGGAAGTGACCCGGCTTTCTGCCGTGCGGGAAAAAGTCGGCCCGTGGTATGCGCTCCAGCGTGCCGCGGTTACCATGATGGTTTTGCTGACCGGGATTCCGGGCGGGTTGTTCGATCCGTCCTTCTCGGTCGGCGCGGGGTTGGGACATCTCACCGCCCCCTGGCTGGCCGTGACGGGGGCCACGGCGCAGGGGATCATTTTGTTGTGGGTCGTGTCCTATTTTTCCGGCGTGGTGCAGAGCCCGATGACGGCATTCATCATTCTTATCGAAATGACGGGGGCGGTGGCGTTCACGTTACCGCTGGGGGTGGCGTCGATTGTGGCCTATGAGGCCTCGCGTCGGGTGTGTCCGGTGGCGCTGTACGAGGCGCTGGCGGAGAACTTTATGGGGATAGGGCGGAAGGCTGAGACCTGAAGGCTGAGTGGTATATTGATGCGGCGGTCAGCCGAGCACAGCGAACCGTAGCGAAGTGGAGATAGGTCGCCGCGGCGACAAACAGACAGCTCGAAGAGCTGAGCGAAGCGGTCAAATGGGGGAAGATTGAAGAGGTTTGTGTTCAGCCGTGTGATTGCCTGAGGGCTATCTCGCCAAGCCTCGGTTCCGGCTGGACACGGCTCCGTTCGTCCAAGCTTGGGTGGATCGTGCCCTCCGGGCGCGATATTGTGGGCCGATTTATCGCGATGAGGACATCGCGATCCACCTTACGGCGCAGAGCTGGCCAACTGGGGGTAGAGCATGCCGAGGCCTTCGTGGACGAGACCAAGAGCGATGGCGGCGACGAGGATCCCGGCGATACGGGTGAAGACATTGATGCCGGTGTCACCGAGCAACCGGCGGGCCGGGTCGGCCACGGCGAGGGAAAGGAAGCTGGCTAGGGCGACGACAAAAATGATGCCGGCCAGCACCAGATCATCGCCATGCGAGGCGCCCTGGCCGGTGATGCCTTTGCTCGCGTATACGATCACACTGCTGATCGGGCCGGGTCCGGCGAGGAGCGGGATAGCCAAGGGCACGATAGCGAAGCTGCCGCTGTCGGAGCCGCCGCCGAGGTCGCCCCCCGCCGGGCCGAGGACCATTTTCAGGGCGATGAGAAAAATGATGATACCGCCGGCCAAGGTGAAGGCCCCGACGCTGATACCAAGGAGCTGCAGAACCACATGGCCGAGGGCGAGGGCGACCCATAGGATGATCGCGATGGCAATCGACGTGGTGCGTGCTATGGCCAAACGCTGCGCGTTGGACATGCCCTGGGTACGGGCCAGATAAATCGGGATGCCTTCGAGCGGGTTGACCAGCACGAAGACCGCGATGAAAACCTTGAGGTATTCGGTGAAAGACTCCACGTCAGGCGCCGCCGGTTTTCTCGGAGGTGGCTGGAGCGCTGCCCGGGATGGGGGCGGCAGCCGCGTTTTCCGGGAGCCACGCGAAGGGTTCAGCGGGTTGGAGTTTGTCCGAGACTTCTCCGCCGTAGATCTGGCCGCCGGACACGGGCAGCTTTTTCACCGGGGCGCCCGCGGAAAAATCGAGTTTGCCGAGCTCGACATAGAAAATGTTCGGCGAGGTCGCGGAGTCAAAGTAATAGACCAGCGAGTTTTGGTCCGAGATCGTGCGCCAGGTCGTGGAGGCCACATTGGGCTGACCGGGTGTGCTGATCCCGAGTGGCACACTGACATCGCGGATCACTCCCAGCACGCTGGCGATGCTTTGCGCGTCGAGGTCTTGTCCGGGGACCATGGCGGCATACGCCGAATCAAGTTTCGTCGGGATAGAGTTGATGTAATAGGAGGCGCGGGCAAAGCGGTCGGCCGGACGCGAGGTGCCGGGGAGGAAGTCGTCGCCCTTGACGTCCTTCCAATACTTGTTGATCGCCAATTGCTCGCTGTAGGCGGGCTCATTGGTCATGACCTTGTATTCGGGCCCGTGATGGATGACTAATTTTCCGTCGAGGTATTCAAAGATGGCAGAGTCGCCGGAGGGGTCGGAGATGGAAAGGTGACCATTGGCAGCGACACCGCCGGGCAGGACAGGCGCGATGATGCGGAAGGGCTCTTTTTCCAAGACAGCGACGGCTTCTGCTACGGTGGCGAAGTTGTCGAGGACGTATTGTGTCCATGCCGCAATGTTGAGGGTAGGCTTGCCCTCCGGGGCGCCGTAGTCGGAGACAGAGAGGTAAAGTAAGTTGGCGACCAAGCCCTTCTCGTTGATGCCGTCGGCGGTGGCGGCGTTGTAGAAGGAAGAAATCAGGCTGCCGTATTTCGACGTCCATTTGAGGGTGTCACCCGAAGTGCCCCCTTCGCGTGACAGACCTCGCGGGAAAAGATAAAGATCGGTGGCGGTGGCGTTCATCCAGTCCATGGAGCGACCAGTGAACACGCTGCCTTCGCTGTTTTTGAAGAGGGCGC
>CAIZMQ010000167.1 GCA_903934135.1 uncultured Verrucomicrobiota bacterium | reverse complement strand
CTCGGGAACCGGCGTGCAGACGATCCGTCACTACCTCGTGGCCGAGACGGGCAACGCGGGCACGACTTTCCGCCGCGCTGGACGCACTGCACCGGCCGATCCCAAGGTGCGCATTTACCAACTTTTGCCGCGGCTTTTTGGCAACACGAATGAGACGCGCAAACCGAATGGCACCGTTGCGGAGAATGGCAGCGGTAAGTTCAGCGACCTCAACGAGACGGCGCTGGCGGAGCTCAAGACCATGGGTTTCACCCATATCTGGGTGACCGGCGTCCTCCAACAAGCCACCGCGACCGACCATGGAAATATCGGCGAGCCGGCCGATGATCCCGATCTGCTCAAGGGTGTGGCCGGCAGCCCGTATGCCATCCGTGATTATTTCGATGTGTCACCCGATTACGCCGACCATCCGGAAAAAAGGATGGAGGAGTTCAAGGCGCTGGTCGAGCGGGCCCATGCCAGTGGATTCAAAATCCTGATCGATTTCGTCCCCAACCACGTAGCCCGCAGCTATACTTCGACGGTAAGGAAAGGACTATCTTTCGGCGCGAACGACAACCGCGCAAAGTTTTTCGATCCGAAAAACAATTTTTACTATCTTGCGGAGGGAGCGGAGGCCAAAGGAGATGGGCCCCCGCTGCGACTGCCGACGGTTGATGGTGATGGCCGAGCCACCAGTCCGACCGTGCAGGCCGTGGGCGGGGGAGACGGATTGTTCGACGGGGAAAAGGAGTTCGGCCGGGTCACCGGCAACAATGTGATCAGCTGGAATCCTTCACCGGACAGTTGGTATGAGACGGTAAAACTCAATTATGGCTATGACTTTACCGATCCGGAAAAGTCGACCCGGTTATATCCGCACGGAGCCAAGCCGGATTTGGCGGTGCCCGATACTTGGAAGAAAATGGACGAGATCATCGCCTATTGGCAAGAGTTGGGGGTCGATGGTTTTCGCGCGGACATGGCGCACATGGTGCCGCCCGAGTTCTGGCGTTGGCTGATCGGGCGATCGCACCTGCGGGAGCCCGGTGTCTATTGGGTGGCTGAAGCTTATGACACGGATCCGGCCCGCGTGCCGGGAGGGGACCCCGAGGTCATTGCCGTGACGGAAGGCGCGGTCATGCCCGAGCTGCTCGTGGCGGGGTTTGACGCGGTCTATGATGATGACAGCTATGATGCGTTAAAAAACATCTACGAGGGCGGGGGCACGGCCAACGACCTCGACATGCGCCGTCCCGGCCTATTCTTCTTCGATAACGCACTCCGCTATGCCGAGAATCACGATGAGGTGCGTCTGGCCGCCGCGTCCCAGTGGGGCGGGCGCGGTATGGATGTGGGGCGACCGGTATCCGCCTTGCTTTTCGGTCTCTCGCGCGGCCCGGTTATGCTTTACCACGGTCAAGAGGTCGGCGAACCGGGGGCGGGAGCCGAGGGTTTCGGACGCGATGACGCTCGGACCACCATTTACGACTATTGGTCGATGCCGGAATTCGTGAAGTGGGTCAATGGAGGGAAGTTTGACGGTGGGGGCCTGTCCTCGCGACAAAAGTCCCTGCGTGATTTTTACCGGAGGCTTTTTTCAGCCATTGATCAACCGGCCTTTCGCGACGGCGATTTTTATCCGCTCAATCCGGACAACCTCGCCAATCCCGCCTACGGCCGTTCCGAAGGGGGGGTGAGCGGCCACTGGCTTTACAGCTACCTCCGCTACGACCAGAACAGCGGCCAGCGTGTGCTGGTCGTAGTCAACCTGCACCCGCACCTCCCCTTGCGCGATGTCCGCATCATCTTTCCGCGGCGCGCCATGCGCTTTCTCGGTTGGGACACCCTGGCGGGCTCCAAGACCGTGCCCGTGGTGGCCCGGGATCTTCTCGGGGACGTCCCGGGTGAGGTGGCCGAGATTGCCACCACCCCGGCTCAAATGGAGGAACCGGGCCTGCTGATTAAAGAGCTTCAACCCCTGGCTGCTGCCTATTACGAATTGCGTTCCGGTGCCGCGCGGGCCACTCCATGAGCACCGCCTGAATCGGTCGACTCTTGCCATGAAAACCAATGCTACCCTTCGGCTTCTCGCCGCCGTGATCCTCGTTGCCGCCGTATCGGTGGCTTCCGCGCAGGAAAACGTGCCGGGGCAATTGCGCAGTTTTCTCGGCTGGATGCCGATGCAGCCGGTTACCGCGGGCGGACAACTCGTGCTCGACATGCATCGCTTTTACTTCGCCAAACCGGGCGTGGGCGAAGAATTGGTTTTGCCCGAACCGGATGCGGACCGCTTCACCTTGAGCTTCAACAAGGCCACCTCCAAACTGTCGGTGGAGATCGGCAAAAGCACATCCGGGTTGGTCGAAATTCCCCTCCGGGTCGTCGAGCGTGCCCGTGCCCCGGGCGGTAATCTTGGCCGCAAGGACACCGCGAAATCGGTCGAGGACGGTGACGGTGCGGAGCAGCCCGTTCTCGAGGGTGTGCTTTTGGTCGGGGTGCAACCGGCCGATGGTTACACCTTTACCTACCGTCCCAACCGGCCGGACGTCGAAAAAATCCACGTGGCGGGGCAGTTCAATGGCTGGAATGCCGAGTCGCACCCGCTTCAGCGTACCGGTGAGGGAGATTACGAGCTGTTCGTGCGTCTGCCTCCCGGCCCGCATCCCTACAAGCTGGTCATCGACGGCCAGTGGGTGCTCGATCCGGCCAACCCGGAAAAACTTGATGATGGCACGGGCAACGAGAACTCGGTGGCGAGGGTCGGCGTAACCGACCGGGGGCAGCCGCCCGTCGTCTATGCCGCCGACACCGGCGATGGCCAAGCGGTTTTCCGTATTGTCTCTGGCGGCTCGGACATCACCCAAGTCTCCTCGGTGGTGCAGATGCCCGACGGAACGAGCCGGATCGCGGCGCACGAACGGTCGGATGACACCGTGACGGTGGCGACCGGGGATTGGCCGGCGGGAGCGTGGGTGCGCGTGGTGGTGGCCGACGCCAAAGGCAACGTAAGCAATGCCGCGCGAGCCCCGGTCAAAGTTTCTGACACGTTCCAGTGGCAGGACGGCATCATCTACTACGCCTTCACCGACCGCTTCGCCAATGGTGACGAGAGCAACGACCGGCCGGTCGACGATGAGCGAGTCCTGCCCCCAGCCAACTACCAAGGCGGAGATTTCCAGGGCATCCGCCAAAAGATCGACGAAGGTTACTTTGATAAACTCGGGATCAATATCCTCTGGCTCGCACCCCTTAACCGAAACCCCGAGGGCGCCTGGCAGGAATATCTCGAGCCGTATCGCTTCTATACGGGTTACCACGGCTATTGGCCCGTCTCGCATACCGAGGTCGAGCCGCGTTTCGGCGGTGAAAGCGCTCTGACCGAAATGATATCCGTGGCGCACGGCAATGACATGTTCATCATCGCCGACCTCGTGCTCAAGCATGTCCACGCCGACCATCCGCTTTGGAAGGAACAGCCCGAGCTGTTTGGTTCGCTGGAATTGCCGGACGGATCGAAAAACTTGCGCCGTTGGGACGACCAGCAATTCACCACATGGTTCGAGGAGTGGTTGCCCGGCTTCGATTTCGACAATCCGCAAGCCGTAAAATTCCTCATCAGCAACGCCATCGATTTCGCCGTCCGCTTCAAGCTCGACGGCTACCGTCTCGACGCGGTGAAGCATATCAAACGTTCTTTCTGGTGGCGCTACCGCACCGCCTTGCGCAGCGCGGTCGATCCCACCCGGAAAATTCCGCTCTACAATGTCGGCGAAACTTTCATGGATCGCGAGGGGATTATGAGTTTTGTCGGACCCAACATGTTGGACGGGCAGTTTGATTTCCCGCTTTATGACACTATCATCGAGGTCTTCGCCAGGCAGAGTTCGGGGATGGACGAGTTGGAGCGGTCGTTGTCCGATTCCGAGTCCATCTACGGCAAGGAGACGCTGATGTCTCCGTTGCTCGGCAACCACGACAAGGCCCGCTTCATGGCCTACGCCGACGGCGACCTGCCCGATCCGGAAATCAGCGACGAGGAAGAGGTCGGTTGGGCCAAGCCCCCCCGGGTCGACAATGCGGTGGCTTACGAGAAGCTCAAACTCGGCTTGACGTTCGTCTTGTCCATCGACGGAGTGCCGATGATTTACTACGGAGACGAGATCGGTATGACCGGCGCGGGGGATCCGGACAATCGCCGGATGATGCCGTGGGATAGCGCCTTGACCGCGGAGGAGGACTCGGTGCGCGAGCACCTTGGCAAGGTGGCCGCGGTGCGACGCACGCATCCTGCCCTACGGTACGGAAGCCGTCGGCCACTGGTCGCTGAGGGTGACCGCTATGCCTTCGTGCGCGCGCACCTCGGAGACACGGTGCTGGCCGTGTGGAACCGCGGGGACACGCTTACGGAGTTCGTTCTTGCGCCCGGTCCGGAAATGCCGGACGGCATTTACCAAGATGCGCTCTCGGGGCAAGTCATTAAAGTAAAAGACGGTCGGGCAGTCTTCCGGCTCGAGCCTATGAAGTCGGCCTTGTTTGTCGCCCAGGATGAGTGATTCCTGACCCGGAGTGGCTCGGGAGGAAAGCCCGGCCTGCGGTCTCAGCCCGGCAGGTGTTTCCAGACGAAGATAAACAAACCGGCGAGAAGCAGACAGAGGAGCAGGAATTTGATCTGGGCCAGACGCGCGTCCGTTTTGCGGCGGCGGGTGTTGCGCTGCGGCGCCCGCGCTGTGCCGCCCCGGTAGGTGTGCTCCTGCGGACGGGGCAGGCTGATTGCGGCGGCCACGTTGTTAAGGCGCACCTTGCGCTCTGGGGCGGGCTTGACCGGAGGCGCCGTCTTCGGCTTCCGGCGCAGGGCTTTTTCGGCGTCAGCCAACTCGCGCAGGGTTCGGTCGTACTGCTCCTGCAGCAGTTGGGCTTGCTCGGATAGGGGGTTCGAGGGACGGCGCGCCATGGGTGCGTCAGTTGGCCGATCCGAGTTGGATAAACCAGAGGAACAAGCCGAGCAGCCCGAGGGCAAACAGCGGCAAAGTGAAGGCGAAACCGGCCATCAGCCAGTAACTGAAGCTGTACCTGCCGCCATCGCCGGCTTCGAACGGGCTGGCGGAGGAGGTGTCCTCATCTGCACCGACCTGAGCCTGCGCTTTGGTGTAAACCGAGCGCGCGTCCTCGACGGCACCAAGGGCTTGGGAGAGTTCTTTGTTCAACTCGGCCGCCGCCCAGTCCTTCGGGTTGATCGCCTCCAACTCGTGCAGGTAAGTGGTAAAACTTTCCTGCACATTTTTCAGAATCTCGAGGCGTTTGAGCGTCTGGTCCGTCTCCCGTTGAACGTGCACGAGGGACGAAGTGAATTTGTCGACCATTTCCGAGCGTCCCTGGTCGAATTGATCCTGACGCCGGCTGAGTTCCTCGAGCTTCGCCTTCTCGCGCTCGAGTTGTTCGGCCTGTCGTTTGAGGGCCTGGAGGCGGTCCTGCGCCTGCGCTACTTGGTCATCCAATTGTTCGACCGATGAGACGGAAGCTGGTCTGTCTTCATCGAGGTCGAGGAAATCGTCGCGGGTTGATCGGTGTTCGGCCATAAGTCGGTCTCCGACCGGAAGGTAGATTTTTCGCGCCCGAGGTGGCGAGAAAAAATTGGTCAGCGCCCCGGAGCCATTTCGAGGAGATGGCCTTTGAGGTAGGAGGATTCGGGAAGGCCGAGGATGACAGGGTGGTCTGCGCGTTGGGCGTAAGTGGCGCGGAGCCGGGCGGTTTTTTTCGCGTCGATCATGGCATCGCGGATGACGTCCAGGAAGACGGTGTCGTTGACGTGGTGGGAGCAGCAGAAGGTGGCAAGGAGGCCGCCGTTGTCCAGAAGTTGGGCCGCGCGCAGGTGGATTTCCTTGTAGCCGCGGAGGGCATCGTTCAGGCGGGCGCGGTCGCGGGTGAAACTCGGCGGGTCTAGGATGATGAGGTCGTAGCGGTCGCCGCGGGCGACGGCCGCTTTGAGCCAATCGAAGACGTTTGCTTCTAAAATATTGAGGCGCACGTGGTTGCGATTCCCGTTGGCTTCAATGGCGGCGCAGGCCTCGCCGGAGATGTCGAGGGCGGTGACCTCGCTCGCGCCGCCCAGAGCGCAGGCGAGGGCAAAGCCGCCCTGATTGCTGAAGCAGTCGAGAACTCGTTTGCCCCGGGCCTGCTGCGCAACGAGGGCATAGTTGGCGCCTTGGTCCAGGTAGAGGCCGGTTTTCTGTCCCCCGGGGAGGTCGATACCGAAATTCACGCCGCCGAGGGTGACTTCGAAGGGTGCGGGGGCCCGGCCACGGAGGATGCCGACGTGCAGTTCCAGGCCCTCGGCCTGGCGGACGGGAGCGTCATTGCGTTCGATAAGGCAGACCGGCTTGAGAATTTCTTCGATCGCGTCGGCGATGAGTTCTTTGCGCTGGTCCATGGCGAGGGTCAGCGTTTGCAGGACCGCGCAGTCGCCATAGCGGTCGAGAACGAGGCCGGGCAGTCCGTCGCTTTCGCTCCAGACCTCGCGGCGGGCACGCGGGTCGAGTCCGAGCTTGTCGCGGTATTCCGAGGCCATGGTGAGGCGGCGGCGGAAGAAGTCGGGATCAAGGTCTTGACGCTGGCGCGAGAAGCGGCGGGCGGGGATTTTCGAGCTGCTGTTGTAAATGGCACTGCCGAGAAAGCGGTCGCGTTGGTCTTTCAGGCCGACAACCGCGCCGTCTTCGGGTTTGCCGGTGACCTTGAGGACTTCGTTGTCGTGGACCCAATCGTGCCCGTGGAAGACGCGCGCGCGGGGGCGAATAATGATCGTTGCCATGGCGTCAGGACGGGGGGCACGCTTCCCGCCATTCACGTCTGGTCGTCACGGGCAGGGTGCCCATGCCACCTCGTGCGGCGGTGCCCATTCAGTAGTCGAGGATGGCCTCGGGACTGACGAGGGTGGCAGCATGGCCGGGTTTTTCAGGGTATTCAAAAATGCGGCCCTCGTAGTTGCGCAGGACAACTTTTTCTTTGTCGTGGTAGACAACGTAGCCGGGGCTGACCGGCACCTTTCCGCCACCGCCGGGGGCGTCGATGACATACTGTGGCACGGCGTAGCCGGTGGTGTGTCCGCGCAGGGATTCGATGATTTCCAGGCCTTTGGACACGCTGGTGCGGAGGTGGGCGGACCCGTGGATGAGGTCGCACTGATAGAGATAGTAGGGGCGCACGCGGCAGCGGAGGAGCTTGTGGATGAGGGCGCGCATGGTGTCCGGGTTGTCGTTGACCCCGGCGAGAAGGACGCTTTGGTTGCCGAGCGGGATACCTGCGTCGGCGAGGCGTCCGAGCGCGTCGCGCACTTCGGTGGTGAGCTCGCGCGGGTGGTTCACGTGCACGCTCATCCAGAGGGGATGGAATTCTTTGAGCATGGCGCAGAGTTCGGGGGTGATGCGCTGCGGGAGGAAAATGGGGACGCGGGAGCCGATGCGGAGGAACTCGATGTGAGGGATGGCGCGGAGGCGAGTGAGGATGGTGAGAAGTTTGCCGTCGGAGAGCAGGAGCGCGTCGCCTCCGGAGAGGAGGACATCGCGGACTTCGGTGTGTTTGCCGAGGTAAGCGTAGATTTCCTCGAAATCGGTCTCGAGTTCTTGCTCGCCGACACCGCTGACCATGCGGCTGCGCGTGCAGTAGCGGCAGTAACTGGCGCAGCGGTCGGTGACGAGGAAGAGGACGCGGTCGGGGTAACGGTGGACCAGACCGGGAACCGGCATATGACCGTCCTCGCCGCAAGGGTCCGCCATTTCGCCGGGGGTGATAACCGCTTCGCCGGCGAGCGGGATGACTTGGCGGCGGATCGGGCAGTCGGGGTTGTCCGGCTCAAGGAGATTGAAGTAGTGCGGGGTGACGCCGAAGGCGAGTTTGTGGGCGGTGAGGAGGAGGCCTTCGCGTTCGGTCGGGGTGAGGCGGAGGTGTTGTTCGGCTTGCGCGAGGGTGCTGACGCGTTGACGCAGTTGCCAGCGCCAGTCGTCCCATTCGGTTTCGGTCGCATCGGGCCAGTAACCGGGAGCGTGGGAGCGGAAGTCGCGCAGGGTGGCGGAGCGAATCGATTTGTCTCCGGAGTCGGCAACGCTATCGGGGGGAGTGGGCCGCGTTGTCACGGGTGGGATGCCAGTGGTCCCATTTGGGGGCGAGGAGTTGGACGTGTTGGTCATGGGGAGAACGGTGGCATATTTCTGACTACTCAGGCTTTGACCCGTTCAATATGCGCCCCTACGTCGTTGAGTTTGTCGTCGATGTGCTCGTAGCCGCGATCGATGTGGTAGACGCGATTGACCTCCGTGATCCCGTCGGCCTGCAGGCCGGCAAGGAGAAGTGCGGCGGAGGCGCGAAGGTCGCTGGCCATGACGGGGGCACCGCTCAATGCGCCGTTGCCGGTGATGAAGGCGGTCGGCGCCTCGAGGCGGATTTGCGCGCCCATGCGGGCGAGTTCTGCCACGTGCATGAAACGCTGGGGGAAGATGTGGTCGGTGATCACGCTCTCGCCCGGGGCACGGACGAGCAGGGCACACATCTGGGCCTGCATGTCAGTGGGAAATCCGGGATAAGGGCTGGTCTCCAAATGGAGCGGACGGAGCCCTCCGTTCGGCGAAACAGTGATACTGCGCTCGCCAGTTTCGATGGTGAATCCCGCGGCGCGCAGGGGTTCGACGACAGACTCGAGGTGGTCGGGGCGCACGTGGTTCACCGTGACCTTTCCTCCGGTGATAGCGCCAGCCACAAGCATGGTGCCGGCTTCGATGCGGTCGGGGATCACTGTGTAGTCGGCGCCGCTCAGGTCTTTGACGCCTTCGATGGTTATCTGGGACGTGCCGGCCCCCGTGATCTTGGCCCCGAGTGCGTTGAGAAAGTTGGCCAGATCGACTACTTCCGGCTCTTCGGCGGCATTCTCGATAATGGTGGTTCCCTCGGCCAGAACGGCGGCCATCATGATATTATCTGTCCCGAGTACGGTGGTTCCGTATTTGCCGCTCATGTTCACGGTGGCGCCACGGAGGCGCGGGGCGAGAACCTTGACATTGCCACCGGTGACGCGCACCGCGGCGCCAAGGGCTTCAAAGCCGCGCAGGTGAAGATCGATCGGGCGGTCGCCGATCACGCAACCGCCGGGGAGGGAGACACAGGCTTCGTGTTCGCGTCCGAGGAGCGGACCGAGCACGCAAACCGAAGCGCGCATTTTGCGGACGAGTTCGTAGGGCGCCTCGGTGCGGATTTTTTCCGCCTTGATGATGACCGTGCCGCTGGCGCGTTCCACTTCGCAGCCGAGCGAACTGAGGATGGTCAGCATGTAGTGGATGTCGCTCAGGTCGGGGACGCCGCGAATGACGCAGCGCTCGCGCGTGAGGAGGGCGGCGGCGAGTATGGGGAGGGCGGAATTCTTCGATCCGCTGATGCGCACCGTGCCGTTCAGCTTGCGACCACCGTGAACGAGAATTTTATCCATGGAAACCAACCGCGAACCGCGGGACATTTTCATAATCGGGACGGACAGAAATGTCCCGAAATTTGCGCGCTGTCAGTAGGGTGTTAACTGCATTTGCCTGTCCGGCGCCGATTTCGAGGAGCAGGGCGCCGCCGGGTGACAGGTGCGCAGGAGCGACCTCGATGAGGCGGCGGATGAGCTCGAGGCCGTCGGCGCCACCATCGAGCGCGGAGGCGGGATCGTGCCGGACTTCGGCCGAGAGCGTGGCTATTTCCGCCGTCGGGATGTAGGGGAGGTTGGCCACGATCAGGTCAAATACGGTGTCGCCCGTCGGGAGAAGGTCGACTTGGGTGAAACGGACGCGGTCAGCGAGGTTGTGGCGGGCGGCGTTGTCCGAGGCAAGGGCCAAGGCGTCCGGCCAGAGATCGGTGGCCTGGATTTCCGCGGTGGGAAGTTCGAGGGCCAGGGTCAGGGCAATGACTCCGCTCCCGGTGCCGAGGTCGAGGATCTTGGCTGCCGGGTGTGCCTTGCTGATTTCGAGGGCGAGTTCGACGAGTTGTTCGGTTTCGGGGCGGGGGATCAGCGCGCGTTGATCGCAGCCGAAGGTGCGTCCGTGGAACTCGGCGGTGCCGAGGATATGCTGGAGTGGTTCGCGGGTGCCGCGGCGTTTGACCGTCTCGCGCAACGGGGCGCGTTCGGTTTCGGTCAGCGGGCGATCGAATTGGAGGTAAAGTTCCATGCGCTTGAGGCCGAGCGCGTGGGCGAGAAGGTGCTCGGCGTTGAGGCGCGGATTTTCCACGCCGCGGTCGGAGAGGTAGCGCTCGCTGGCGCGGAGGACTTCCAGGAGCGGGAGGGTTTCAGGCATGGAAAAAAGCAGCGGCCCGCTCGGGCCAGCGGGCCCTAACGGGGATCGCCGCCGGGGATGGCGATGCTGCAGTGGGGTATGGATTGGGCCGTGACGGGCAGGCTGCCCGTGCTCCTTGGCTTGTGCAGGATAGAGTGATCACTTTTTACGCGAGGCCGGCTTCGGAGAGGCGGTCTTCCATGTCGCGTTGTTGCAGGGAGGCAACCATTTCGTCGAGGTCGCCGTCGATCACGCGGTCGAGATTGTAAAGCGTGAGGCCGATGCGGTGGTCGGTGATGCGGTTCTGCGGGAAATTGTAGGTGCGGATTTTCTCCTCGCGTCCGGCGCGTCCGATCAAGCTTCGGCGGTGGGCGGAATACTTGGCTTCTTCCTCGTTGCGTTTGTCCTCGAGGAGACGGGTGCGGAGGATTTCCAGAGCGGCGGCTTTGTTTTTTTGCTGCGAGCGTCCGTCCTGGCAGCGGACAATTTTCCCGGTGGGGATGTGGAGAATCTGGACAGCGGAGTCGGTCGTATTGACTCCTTGTCCGCCGGGTCCGCCGGAGCGGCAGACCTCGATACGGAGGTCTTGCGGGCGCAGTTCGATATCGACTTCCTGGGCTTCGGGCAGAACGGCCACGGTGGCGGTGGAGGTGTGGATGCGGCCCTGCGCTTCGGTGGCCGGAACGCGTTGCACGCGGTGGACGCCGCTTTCGTAGCGCAGGCGGCGGAAGACGGCGTCACCGATCACTTTGAAGACGACTTCTTTGAAACCGCCGAGGCCCGAGGGACTGGAATCGACGGACTCGAGTTTGAGTCCTTGCGCTTCGGCGTAGCGCTGATACATGCGGTAGAGGTCGGCGGCGAAAAGGGCGGCCTCATCGCCACCGGTGCCGGCGCGAATTTCGACGATGGCATTGCGGTCCTCGCTTTCGTCCGGTGGAAGCAGGGCGAATTGGATGTCGCGGTCGAGGACGGCGAGGCGTGCTTCGATCTGCGGGATTTCGGCGGCGGCGAGTTCGGCCATTTCGGGATCGGTGCTGCTGGCGAGTTCGCTGTTTTCTTTCAGCTGGGTGCGCAGGCTTTGCACTTCGTCTTGGGCGGCGGCGAGTTCCTTGAGCCGGGCTTGTTCGCGCATGACGTCGCGCGCTTTGGCGGGGTCGGCGAAGAAGTCGCCGGAGGAGACGAGTTGGTCCAACTCGGCCAGACGCTCACGTTTTTTGGCGATGAGCGGCGCGAGATCCATAAAACGAAAAACGGCGACCGGCCGCGGAGCGGCGCGATCACCGTATGAGCAACAAACCAACTAAGCTTTTGGGGCGCGGGTGGATTTGACCGTGCCGTAGCGGCGGGTGAATTTCTCGACGCGACCGGCGGTGTCGATGAACTTCTGTTCGCCGGTGAAGAAAGGATGGCAAGCCGCGCAGATGCCGATCTTGATGTTCCGGCGGGTCGATCGGGTGTGGTAAACGGCCCCGCAGGTGCAGGTGATCGTCGTTTCGGCGTATTCAGGATGGAGACCAGCTTTCATGGAAGAACTGGTCAAAGTAGCGCCCGAGGGAGCCGGTTGGCAAGAAAAAGCCGCCCGCTTGCCCCGGCGGGTCTGCCGCAGGCAGGATGGGGGCGATGGCTTCTGAAAATTCGGTACCGGTTGACGGGCTATCCGGCTTGGTCGAGCGAATCACCTTCCACAATGAGGACACCGGCTTCGCGGTGCTCAAGGTGAAAGTGAAAGGCCGCCGCGACCTGGTGCCGGTGGTCGGTGTGGTCGCGGCGGTCTCGCCCGGCGAATGGATCACGGCGGAGGGGCGGTGGGAGCGGAGTCGCGACCACGGAATGCAACTGCGCGCGACGGATATCCGTTGCCACGCCCCGACCTCCCTCGAGGGCATTGAAAAATACCTCGGCAGCGGACTGATCCGCGGAATCGGTCCGGTTTACGCGAAAAAGATGGTGGCGAAATTCGGGGAGAAAATTTTCGAGATCATCGAAAATTCCTCGGCGCGCTTGGAAGATGTGGAGGGAATCGGATCGGGGCGGCGGCAACAAATCAAGGCGGCTTGGGCCGAGCAGCGGGTCGTGCGGGACATTATGGTTTTCCTGCACAGCCACGGGATCAGCACGAGTCGTGCGCTCCGGGTCTTCAAACTCTACGGGGAAGAAGCCATCGTGCGCGTGCGGGCCAATCCTTACCTGCTGGCGCGGGACATCCCGGGCATCGGCTTTAAATCGGCGGACGCGGTCGGCGCAAAACTCGGATTCGGTCATGATTCCATTCTGCGGGCCCGAGGCGGGTTGCAACACGTGTTGTCCGAGGCCACGGCTGAAGGGCACACCGCGTTGCCGCGGGCCGTACTGCTCTCAACGGCCGGGCAATTGCTCGGCGTTGATGAAGGCATCGTGGTTGGTGCCCTCGACCGGGAGGTGGCGGACGGGCATTTGACCGTCGAGGAAATCGCCGGCGACTCCATGGTTTTCCTGCCTGCCTTGCGCGCTGCGGAGGAGACGATTGCCGAGACGGTGCGAAGATTGTCCGCCCAGCCGCCGAAGTATCCGGACATCGAATTCGAAAAAGCGCTCGGCTGGGTGCAGCAGAAAACCGGCAAGACGCTTTCGCCGAGCCAGGTGGACGCGCTGCGTCAGGTGCTTGGCTCGCGCGTAGTCGTGGTCACCGGAGGTCCCGGTGTGGGCAAGACCACCTTGCTCGACAGCTTGTTGAAGATTCTCGCGGCCAAGCGGGTGAGGTTCCTCCTCTGCGCGCCGACCGGACGCGCGGCCAAGCGGATGGGTGAATCGACGGGATGCCCGGCCCAAACCATCCACCGGTTGCTTGAAATATTGCCGTCCGGCGGATTCAAGCGCGGGAAGCGCCACCCGCTCGATACGGACCTCGTGGTGGTCGACGAATTTTCCATGGTCGACGTCCCGCTTATGGCGGCTTTGTGTCGTGCCCTTCCGTCCCACGGGTCCCTTGTCCTGGTCGGCGATCCGGACCAGTTGCCCAGCGTGGGTCCGGGGTCCATTTTGTCGGACCTGCTGGCCAGCGGCGCCGTGCCCTCGGTGCGCCTGACGGAGATTTTCCGCCAAGCCGAGGCGAGCCGCATTGTGCGGGCCGCACATGACATCCGGCACGGGCGGGTGCCGGAGGAGGCGGGAGAAAAGAACACGGATTTTGCCTTCTTGCCCCGGGAGGAACCGGAGGAAATCGCCAAGCTGGTGGTTCGTCTCGTGCGGGAGGAAATTCCGCGACGGCTCGGGCTGGACGCGGTCCGCGATATCCAGGTGCTGGCGCCGATGCACCGCGGGAGCTTGGGGATCCGGGAACTGAACACGGCGCTGCAGGCGGCGCTCAATCCGCCGCATCCGGACCGCGCGGAAGTCGAGCGCTTCGGCACGAAATTCCGGGCGGGAGACAAAGTGCTGCAGACGCGGAACAACTATGACAAAGAGGTGTTCAATGGTGATATCGGGAGGATCACGTCAATCGACGGGGACCAGCGCCAGGTGTGCATCGAGTTCGACGGACGCCCGACGGTCTACGAGTTCAACGAGCTCGACGAGGTCGAGCCCGCCTACGCCATCAGCATCCACAAGAGCCAGGGGTCGGAATTCCCCGCGGTGGTTATCCCCCTGGCCATGCAGCACTTCCTCCTTCTCCAGCGCAACCTCCTCTACACCGGAATCACGCGCGGCAAGCGGCTCGTGGTGGTGGCGGGACAGCGCCAAGCCCTGGCCACGGCGGTGCGGCAGAATGACACGCGCCAGCGGCACGGAGGACTGGGTTTCCGGCTGCGCCAGACCACAACCTAAGAAAGATCGCGGCGCAGAATTTCGATCGGCTGGCCATGTAGCATGGTATGCTCGACGGAATAAAAACCGTGGCGCCGGAGCAGTCCGGCGGCCGACTCGGTGAAGACGTAGAGCTCGTCCACGCCGGCTTCCGCCGCGAACTGTATGGCCGCCTCGATCAATCGGCCTGCGTGCCCGCGCCCGCGGAATTCCGGAAAGACGTAGAGACTCCCCAACCAGGGGTCCAAGTCCGTGCGCGCCTCGCAGTCCCCATAGAGCAGGCTGACCGACCCCGCAACTCGTTCGTCTTCCCGCAGGACAAGGGTGGCTGGCAGGGAGCCATCCGTTTTCTGAGGCCGGAATTCGGCCAGCGCCTTCGACTTGTCCCAGTTCGTGTAAAGGTGGCCCCAAGCGGCGGCATGCCGAGTGGCCAAGTCTTCGGTCAGCGGGTCCCGGCCGTCGAGCAAGGTGATCGAAACATGAGGCATCTCTCCGGCGCCTCAGGTGATCGTGGTCACGAGCACCGAGCAATTTCCTTTGGCGGGACCGGCCGGCGGGGCTTCCGCTGCCGGAAGGAGGAAAAAGTCGCCCGCGGAGAAGGTGCGTCCGCCGCACAAGGCGCTTCCGCCCACCACGGTGATCAGCGCAAAGTCGCCGACCGGCCGAAGGTCTACTGGTGCAGAGAGGTTTTTTTTCTCCACGCGGAAGTAGGGGCAGTCCGCGATGACACCCGTTTCGGCGTGCGCGAGGGATGGAGTGAAGTCGCTGAAGTCCGTGGAAAGCAGTGATTCCGCAAGGTGCAGATCCCTGGGTTTGCCATCGAGGCCCAGGCGGTTCCAATCGAAGACGCGGTAAGTCGTGTCGCTGTTCTGCTGGATTTCGACGATCAGGTTTCCTTCGCCGATGGCGTGGAGGCGTCCGCTCGGAATAAAGATGCTGTCGCCCTCCCGGGTGGGGAGCACGTGGAGGGATCCTTCAATTTCGCCGCGCCCGAGTTTTTCCTCGAAGGCCGCGCGCGTCGTTCCGGCCGACAAACCGGCATAGATGCGGCTGCCCGGGGCGCACTCCAAGAAATACCACATCTCGGTCTTCGGTTCCCCCTGGAGTTGCGGCGCGACCGCGGCGGGTGGGTGAACCTGAACCGAAAGGCGGTCGCGCGCATCGAGCAGTTTGCAAAGCAGGGGGAAGCGGAGCCCTGATTTGTCATGGCGCGCACCGAAAATTTCCGTGCGGTGATTGGTCCACAGATCATGCAGGGTTTTGCCGCGCAGCGGTCCCTCGGCGACGACGCTTTGCGCTTCAGGACGGTCGACCAATTCCCACGCCTCGCCGATCGGTTGCGAACCGGGCAAGGAGCGTCCGAGGCGGGTGGCGAGGGTCCGGCCGCCCCAGATGCGTTCTTGGTAAAGTGGGGCAAAGGTGATGGGACTCATGGGACGGATGGGACTTATGGTTTTTGGGCGGTGTAGATGGTGACGATGCCGGCGGCAAGAGGGAGAGCTTGCGTGTTGTGAAAATTGTTTTCTGTCATGAGCCGGCACATGGCTTCGCCGGAAGGGAAGGCCTCGATCGATTCACCGAGGTATTCGTAGCCGGCGCGCTGCCCGGTGATGAAGCCGGCAAAAACCGGCAAAACGCGGTGCAGATAGAACCGGTAGAGCGCGGCCAAGGGGGGGCGCGGCAGGGAAAAGTCGAGCAAGAGAAGATGTCCGCCGGGCCGCAGGACGCGTGACATTTCCCGCAGCGCGGCCGGCCAGGATTCCATGTTGCGCAGGCCGAAGGCCACGGTGACCGCATCAAAGGATCCGGCGGCGAAGGGGAGTTTGGTGCCGTCGGCGGCGACGAGCGGACGCAATCCTTTCCGCGCGGCAACCTGCAGCATGGGGAGGCAAAAGTCCGCCGCGACGACATGCGCCTGCGGGAGCGCTTTCTGCAGGGCCAGCGCGAGGTCACCGCTGCCGGTGGCCAGATCGAGAACCGCACGAGGTTCCCACCGGGCGACCATCCGCACGGCCCGCGCCCGCCAGAAGAAATCTAAGCCACCGGAGAGAAGGTGGTTGGCGAGGTCGTAGTGCGCGGCGATGGAACTGAAGATGCCGCGGACCTTGGCGGGATTTTGCATCGGTAAAAATGCTCACGAGAGGACTCGAACCTCCACGGGTCACCCCATGCGCTTCTGAGACGCACGCGTCTGCCAGTTCCGCCACGTGAGCAGCTAAGCGGAAGAAAATGCACGCTGCCCATGCGCTTGTCCACCGGGAAGTGCCGCACGGCGGCTTGTCTTGCGCGCCCGGCTCGGCAATCTTGGGTCCATGAAGAAATCCGGCTGCGTCTTGTTGGCCCTGTTCCTCGCTTTGGGCGCGAGTCTCTTTTTCAATCTCATCCTCCTCGCCTTGGTCGGCGCGACCGAGGCGGAAGGTCTGGCCTCGCGCAGCTTCCAGGCGGGACTTACCGAGGCGGTGGTGGAGGTCGGGGAAGCGGGGGCCGGCAAGATCGCGGTCATTCCCGTGCAAGGTGTGATTTATACGGATGACACCACGGAGTGGGGAACTTCGATGGTCGATGACATCAAAGGAGCCCTGCAAACCGCGTTGGAGGACGACGAGGTCAAGGGCGTGGTTTTGGCCGTTGATTCGCCCGGCGGCGAAGTGACCGCCTCGGATATCATCTACAACGAAGTGCTCAAGGTGCAGAAGGAGAAGCCGGTGGTGGTGGCGATGAGTTCCCTCGGGGCTTCGGGTGCCTACTATCTGGCCTGCGCGGCCGACTGGATCGTGGCCAATCCGACAACCTTCACGGGTAGTATCGGTGTCATTATCCAGTCGCTCAACTACGAGGGCCTCTTCGACAAGGTGGGCCTCGACGCGGTGGTCTTCAAGAGCGGCAAGTTCAAGGACATGCTCAGCGGGTCGCGTCCGCTGACTCCGGAGGAAAGTGCCTATGTCGAGGGGATGGTCAAACAGGTCTACGAGCGATTCCTCGGCATTGTGGCTTCCTCGCGCGCCTTGGAGGCGGACCAATTGCGCGACACCTTGGCCGATGGCCGCATTCTGACCGGCAAAGATGCCAAGGAGGCGGGATTGGTCGATCAACTCGGCTACTTGGAAGACGCATTTGACAAGGCGCGCGCGTTGGCCGAAGCGCCGGACGCGGGAGTAATCCGTTACCAGTCAGGCCTAAACTTCCAGCGCCTTTTGCGTCTGCTGGGTGCCGGCATGGAGTCGAAGGTGGAAGTCCAGCTGACTCCCGGCCCGTCTTTTCGCATGCAGCCCGGGCGCGCCTACCTGCTGCCTGAGTTCTACGCGTGGTGAGCGGCCTATCTCTTTGGGCGGCCCTTGCCGCGCTCGTCTTCTTCACCGCGGCGGGTCTGCGCTATTATTTACCGCTGGCGCATCGCGTGTTCGTCGCGCAGGGCGGCCGGGTGGAGGACGATTGGGTGCGCGGCCTCGATGGCCTTGTGGCCGCGCTTCTCGCCGCATGGTTTGCTCTTCTGGGCTATGAATCGCTGACCGCAACCGGTGAGGAGACATTGGATTTCGGTCACGTGGTCAGCGGGGCGGCAGTCTACGTTTCCATGGTCATTTTTCTGATCGGTCTGCTCGTCTACCGGAATATCCCGCCTGCCGGCGTATTCGGGATCGGCGGGGAAAAGTTTTTTCCGGTGCTCGGTAGATCGCTTCTCGCCTTGGGCGCTGCGTATCCGGTGCTCATGCTGGTGCAGGCCATGGTTTACGGTGTCTCCGGCGGTGAGTTGAACCCGCAGGAGGTGGTTCAATTTCTGCAGAATACGGAGTCGCCGCGCGACCGTTGGGCGGTGATGGTTATGGCCATTGTGGTCGCACCGGTGGCGGAGGAAGTCATTTTCCGCGGTTACCTTTATCCCATCGGCAAACGTTATGCCGGTCCGTTTTTTGCCATGGTCCTGACCAGCCTTCTCTTTGCCGCGCTGCACGGGCATGCCGCCTCGCTGCCGGCCCTCTTCACTCTCGCGATGTGTCTCGGGCTGGCATACGAAAAGACCGGCACCTTGCTCGTCCCTATGATTATGCACGCGGTCTTCAACGCCGTGTCGGTGGCGACCATCATGTTTCTCCTGTGAAACGATCTTCCGGAGAGGATGGCTTGGTGGCGCGGTTGCGGCGTCTGCTGCCGGCAACTTCGGACGCAGTGCATGCTGGAATCGGCGACGACTGCGCCGCCGTGGCCGGCGGCAAGCAGGGGGTTCTCGTCTTGCTCAAGACCGACTGTGTGGTCGAGGGACGGCATTTTCTGGCCAGCGATGCGTCCTCTGCCGTCGGCTGGAAAGCGGCCTGCCGGGCCGTGAGCGATATTGCGGCCTGCGGCGGTGAATCACGTTTCGCCCTCGTGACCTGTGTACTGCAACACGCGCAAACCGGTCGCTGGCTGGAGGGTCTTTACCGGGGTTTGAGCCGTGCCGCGCGCGTTTACCAGTTCGAAATTGTCGGCGGCGAGTTGGCGCGCACCGATGGCCCGGCCATGATTAGCGTGGCCATGACCGGCGAGGTGTTGCGGCGCAAATTCGTGCCGCGCGGGGGCGGTCGCCCCGGGGATTTTCTTTATGTAACAGGTGTCCTCGGGGGATCGATGCGCTCGGGTTGGCACTTGCGCTTCACGCCGAGGGCCGCTGAGGCCGGATGGTTGACGGAACATTTCCGGCCCCGCGCCATGATGGATGTGAGTGACGGCTTGGCCGCCGATCTGCCGAGGTTGGCCGCCGCGAGCGGCACGGGCTTTGTGCTCGATCCGTCCTGCGTGCCCCGCCGCCGCGGGGCTTCGGTGCGGCAGGCCTTGGGGGAGGGGGAGGACTTCGAATTGCTTTTCGCGGTCGCTCCGAGCCGGGCGACGCTTCTCGAGGCCGCGTGGCGCAAAAAGTTTCCCCGGGTGAAGCTCTCCCGGATCGGCCGCTTGGCCCCCGCCGGAACGGCAGAGGGACTGGAACTGGCCAGCGGGTTTGATCACTTCGCGCCGTGAAAGTGGAAGCCTTCATTTTCGACATCGGCAACGTGCTGGTGCGTTTCCTTCCGGGGCAGGCGGAAGCAGCTCTGGCCCGGCTCGGGGTTTCCGCCGTGCCCGATCAGGGCGTGCTGCGTGACCTCGGGCTGCGCTACGAGCGGGGAGCTTTGGACCGCGCCGGGTTTTTGTCCGCCTTGCGGGATATCCTCCGTCATGCCGGGCCCGACGAGGATTTGACGCGGGCCTGGCAGGAAATTTTCGAGCCCAACCGGCCGATGTGGCGTCTGGTCGAGGCATTGCACGGCCATTACCCGCTTTATTTGCTCTCCAACACGAACTGTCTGCACCACGAATATCTCGCGAGAGAATACGGGGTTTTCGAAAAATTTGCGGACGGGGTATTTTCTTACCGGGCCAAGTTGATGAAACCGGAACGGGAAATCTTCGCCTTGGCCATCCGCCAGTTCGGCGTGGAACCCGGATCAACGGTCTACCTCGATGACCTCTCGGCCAATGTCGAAGCCGCGCGTGCCGCGGGGCTGCGGGCTTTTCAATACCATCCGGACGCGCATGCCGATTGCCTGGCCACCCTGCGTGCGCAGGGCGTGCAATGCGTTTGACTCGCCGTTCGGCGCGCATCTACGCTCCCGCGCAGTGAAAGAGTCGTACGCGCAGCTCGAGGAAATCTACAACCGTCCGTTTTTCGACCTCATCGCGGAAGCGCGTCGGGTTCATCAGAGCCATTGGCCGGGACGCGAAGTGCAACTTTGCACACTGTTGAGCATCAAGACGGGGGCTTGCAGCGAGGATTGCGGTTACTGCTCGCAGAGTGCGCATCACAACACCGACCTCAAGCCGCAGCCGCTCATGACCACGGAGGAAATCCTGCCCCATGCGCGGGCTGCGAAAGAAAATGGATCGACCCGCTTTTGTATGGGTGCGGCCTGGAAAGGGGTCCGCGCGGGCGATCGTCGTTTCGAATCCGTGCTCGAGACGGTGCGGGAGGTCAGCAAGCTCGGGATGGAAGTTTGCGTGACGCTCGGCCAGCTCGACGACGATGCGGCGCGTCAGCTCAAGGAGGCGGGGGTGACCGCTTACAATCACAACATTGACACGTCGCCAGAGTATTATCCGGAGATTGTCAGCACCCACACCTTTCAGGACCGCCTCAACACCATTGGCTCGGTGCAGCGCGCCGGGATGCAGGTTTGTTGCGGAGGCATCCTTGGCATGGGTGAAGCGGTGAAAGACCGCCTGCGCATGCTCGAGGTTCTCGCCGGATTCGACCCGCCGCCGGAGAGCGTGCCGATCAATTGTCTCGTCGCGATCGAAGGCACGCCGCTGGAGGCCGCGCAGCCGGTTGACATCTTCGAATTGGTCCGCCTTATCGCCACCGCCCGCCTTGTTTTGCCGGTGTCCAAAATCCGTCTTTCGGCCGGGCGCACCTCTCTGACCAAGGAAGGGCAGGCCTTCTGCCTTTTCGCGGGGGCGAATTCGATCTTCTACGGGGATAAACTGCTGACCACGCCCAATCCCGGGGAAAACGAGGACCTCGATTTGCTCGAGACCCTCGATCTTTCCCCACTCGCCCCGCATTCGCCGGCCGGCGTGCCCGTTGCCTAAAGGGCGGCCAGAGCGGCCAGGCGTGGATTTGCTGCGTAAAGCGTGAAGCCGGCGGTGTCGGTGATGTCGATATCAACAAGTTGTCCGGTCAAGTTGGCGGGTCCTGCGAACACCGCGATCTTGTTGCCGCGCGTGCGGCCGGCCAGGCGTGTCTCGTTGTGGCGGCTGGGGCCGGTGCAGAGCACTTCAAGGGTGCGCCCGACAAGGCCCTGGAGCTTGGCCTGCGCGTGCCGGTTGACCACGGAGAGGAGGTCGTGATTGCGGTCTTCTTTCAAATCCTCGGATAGCTGCCCGCCCATTGTGGCGGCGGGGGTGTCTTTGCGCGGGGAGTAACGGAAGACGAAGGCGTTGTCGAAGGAGAGTTCGTCGGTCAGGGCACGGGTCGCGGCGTAGTCTTCCTCGGTTTCACCGGGGAAGCCGACGATGATGTCGGTCGTGATGGCAATGTCCGGGCAGTTGGCGCGCAGCTTTTGCACGAGGGTGCGGAATTTTTCCGCGGTGTAGCCGCGGTGCATGGCTTTGAGGAGGCGGTCGGAACCGGATTGCAGCGGCAGGTGAACGTGCTCGGCGAGCTTCGGGAGGCGGCCGAAGCAGTCGACGAGGTCCTCGCGGAAGCCGATCGGGTGGGGGGAGGTGAAGCGGAGGCGCTCGAGCCCTTCGACCTCATGCACGGCTTCGAGGAGTTGCACGAACGGGCTGCGTCCGTCGAGTTTCGGGAACTCGTGGCGTCCGTAGAGATTGACGATTTGTCCGAGCAGGGTGACTTCTTTGCAGCCGCGTTCGACCAGTTCGCGCACTTCGCCGACGATGCTGCCGATGCGGCGGCTGCGTTCGGCGCCGCGGGTGTCGGGCACGATGCAGAAGGTGCAGCGCATGTTGCAGCCCTGCATGATGGAGACAAAGGCGCTGGGCGGGACGGTGGCGTGGTCGCGGATGGTTTCCTGCGAACCGGCTTCCTCCGCGGTGTCGACCACGGAAAAACGGAGGTCGTCCATCGCGGTGTCATGGGCCATTTTGCGGCGCAGGATGGTGTCCACATGGTCGGCGACCTTGTGGAATTTTTGCGTGCCGACGACCAGGTCGAGGTGGGGAATGTCGGAAAGGAGGGAGGCGCCGCGGCTCTGGGCCATGCAGCCGAGCAATCCGTAGACCGTGTGCGGGCGCTTTTTCCGGAGGCGTCCGAGCAGGCCCATTTTGCCGAGGGCCTTTTGTTCCGCCATATCGCGCACGCTGCAGGTATTGAGCAAGACAACGTCGGCTTCGTCGGCTTGAGCGGTCATTTCATAGCCCCGGGCGACCAGCATCTGCGCGACTTGCTCCGAGTCGCGCTCGTTCATCTGGCATCCGTAGGTCTTGAGAAACACCTTGGGCATAGCGGGCGAGACTACTGCCTGCCTCGACCGAGGGCCAGAGCGACGAATGACTGGTCTTGAAGGCCCGTTTTCTCGGGTGTCTTGGCTGCGCTTGTGCCCTCATCCCACGCGGCGGAGCACAAGCGACTTTTCAACGGCTGGCGCGGGTGAAGTCCTCAGTTGGTGGGAGCGAAATTCGGGATGGGCGTGCCGCCGAACTCGGAGGCCATCCGGGCGATGGCACCGGTGAAGGCGGCGTTGTAGTCGATGGCGACTTCGTTGCTGATGTAATCGGTTCGGTCGTCGCGGTAAGCACTGTCGCTGGCCGCATTGGGGCCGCCAACCAGAGCCCCGTAGAGAATAAATCGGTTCTCGGCGGGCAGGTTAATGTTGCTGGACGTCGAGCCGTGGGCCGCGCGGTGATGGGGATTGCGCGGTGAGTTGTTGCCAAAGCCGACGACATAGCTGCGGCTTTGCGGATTGGCGCCGAGCATGTAATCGATCTGTGACTTGGCGAAGTCGCGGTAGCGCGTGCCGTTGTCGCCTACGCGGTCGCCATAAATCCCGGCGAGGAAGGCGGTGTTGGCGGCATAGCGCAGGGAGCCCCACTGGTCCAGCCAGGCAAGGCCTCCGGGAGTGTAAGCGATGCGTGCTCCATTCAGCCCGACGGTCCAGTAGTCGAGCCAGCGCTGGACAAAGCTTTTATAAATCTGCTTGCCGGTAAGTTGGGCCAAGAGCACGGCGGCGCCGTAAGATTTGTCGTCCCATGAGTGCGTCCAGCGCGCGCCGGCGTTGGCGAACCGCTCGGCGAAGAGCGCTTCCGCCTTGGCCAAGTAGGTCGCGTCCCCGGTGGCGCGGTGAAGCCATGCGGCCGCCCAGATGAGTTCGTCGAAATAACCCGAGTAGGAGTTGTAATAGTTGCGGGCGTCGGGGATGGAGTCGACGTAGCTGCCGCGGTAGGTATCGGCAAAGGTGAAGAGGCTGCGCGCGCGCTCGAGGAGCCGCGTGGCATAGGCGGGGTCATCGTTTTTGAAGAGGATGTGCGCGGCAGCCAAGGCAGCGGCAGCCTCGCCTGCAACTTCGGACCCGGGCTTGGTCGCATCGAGTCGGTAAGACGGCCGGGCCATGGTCATGTTTTCCGGCGGACCCCAGAACGCGTGGTCGGCGGCACCATTTCCGACTTGGCCATAAAGGACATTGGGCTGCGGGCTGGCTTTGAGCAGCCAATCGGTACCCCAGCGCACCGCGTCGAGCAGAAACGGGCGCTGTCCGGTTGTGGTGTAGCCTTTGGCGTATTCGATCCCGCCCCATGACATGAGGGTGAGCGTCGATGCGAAAGGCAGGCCGAACTTCACATGGTCTCCTGCATCGTGGTAGCCACCGGTCAAGTCGAGGCCGACATCGGCACCGTCCCGCAAACCGGAGTCGCCGCGCCATTTGACCCGGAAGTTGGCCGGAAGTCGGCCGGAACGCTGGGCCTCGTAAAAGTAGAGCGATTTTTGCAGCACCTCGCCGTAATTGAACTTTGCGGTCGGGCTCTGCCGGTCGCGGAGGCCGATGATCGCGCTTGCTTTGGCCAGGCTGGCGTTGCTGGCGGTGAGTAGGTCAAAAGCAAAAGTTTCGTATCCTTCGACTGCCAGGTCCGCCAAGATGGTGACGAGGACGTTTTTCTGCGTCTCGCCGGGGGCAAAAACCAGCGTGCCGGCAAGGGCTTGGTAGTCGGTGCCGGCCCGCGCCGTAAGGTCGCGTGTGGCATAGGTGACCGAGACAGGATTTGTCGTTGCCGAGTTCAAAGTAATGGAAACTTGGGCCGTCGTGCTGGCGCTGGATGGTTCGTCCGCCGTGAGGTCGGCGACCGAAAGTTGGCGCACGGTCGGGGTTGGCGCAGGCGTGGGCACCGGGGTCGGGGCGGGCACCGGCGCGGGGGTCACCGTGGTGGTTCCAGAGGAAGCAAAGGTGAATCCGGTGGGCGGGGTGCGCAGGTTGCCCGGTTGCAGGACAAACCCGAACGAAACTTTTCCGCGGGCCGGAATATTGCGGTTCCAAGTGGTGTTGGCGCCGTCAAAGACGACGGATGTAGTGGTCCGGTTGACCACGCGAGCACTCCAGATACTGGAGACGGTGCGATCAAGGCCGTTGAGCGTGAGACGCCAGTCGGTGATCGCGGTGCCGGTGCGGTTCTCGATGTCCACCTGTGCCTGCAGGCCGGTGCGCCAATCCGAGGTCACTTTGAATGTCACTCTGACCTGCGCGTTGGTGAAGACCGCGTCCGGCGAACCCGGCGCGGGCGCCGGTGTCGGCACGGGGGTGGGTATCGGGGCTGGGACTGGCGTGGCGACCGGAGTCGGCGCGGGTGTCGGTGCTGGCGTCGGCACGGGTGCGGGGTTCGATGGCACGGTGCCGCCCAGGTGGGTGAAGGTCGCTTTGGCCGGTTGAAGTCTGAGGGCTCCGGGTGACCCGATGAACCCGAACTTCACGGTGCTGCGGGGCGCAACCGCGCTGTTCCAGCTGAAGGGTGCGCCGTCGAGCGTGTAGCGTTTGCCGGTGCGTGAAGCCAAGCGGGCGCTGTAAACTGAGGTGATTTCTTGGTCGAGGTCGAAGGTGAGAGTCCACGCGGGCAGCGTGCGGTCGGTCTTGTTCACGATGGTCACGTCGCCTTGGAAACCCGTGCCCCAATCATTGGTCAGGCAGAAGCGGACGATGACCTCGTCGGTTTCAAGAATGGTGTTCTGCGCGCCGGGGATGGGTGCGCCGTTGGTCGTGCCGCAGTGGCAGGTTTCGCCGGTCTTGGAGCAATCCGGCACGGGGTTAGGCGTCGGCACCGGGCTCGGGGGCGGATTCGGCGTCGGCACCGGGCCCGGAGTGGGCGCTGGGTTGGGGGTGGGCGTGGGAGGGATGTTCGAGCCGCCAAAGTCGAGGTCGCTGGTCGAAAAAAACACCTCCGCCGCCGGGTCGATGCGCTGCCAGACGACAAAGAGGATGTGGCGGCCTGAGCGCACGGGGAAATTGACGCTGAAAAGGTAGTTTGACCCAACGAGCCGGGCATTCTCGCCACCCGCCAGCGGTTCGAGGTCGGCCCATTTCAAGGGCTGGGTCGGGTCGTAATTCGGTCGGGTGATGTAGGCACGGAAAAAACTCGGGTCGTGCGGGGTGGGGGCATAAAAGGTGCAGTTGAAGGGTCCCTGATTAACGCGGGTGGCCGGCCAGTCGGTGCGTGCGAGGTTGAGTCCGCGGTATTTGTCGCGACCTCCCCCGGGGAGTTGGCCATCCGGCACGGCAGCTTGCCAGTTGTAGCCGGGGATATTTCGCGCGACCTCGTGCCAGTCATAAAACGGTTGCGTGCCGCCGAGCGCGATGGCGGCCCGCACGCCGCCGGATTGGGGGGTCTGCGGATTTTCCAGAAATCCCGCATACGACCGGCTGATCGGGTTGGCCATGGATCCGTGGCCCAAGGCGGTTGGCTGGCCGAGGGTAAGCAAGCCGAGGGCGAGGGCTATGACGAGGGGGAACGGGGATGTTTTCATCATGCGGCAAGGTTGACCCAGACCAACCGGGTTTCCTCGGCCACTCGGCGAAGGGGGACATAAACTCGGCGAATCGACCATTTCGCGACTTGAACCTTCACCGGTCATCAATCGCCGCCGAGTCAAACGGACCGAGCCGTCCGGCGTGCACGGTTCGAAGTTTTGATAGCAACGTCCTTTTCTTTTCGACTATTGATCGCGTGGTAGGGCTGGGCCTCGGGACCGGCCGTGTCGAAGCCCAGAGAAGGTTCGCGGTCGGCCCGGAGGTCCGACCCTACCCCGGGGCCGAAGGGCAAAGTCCAAATGCGATGGGCCCTTGATATGACTCGAAGGTTGGTCCGATCTGCTCGGTTGCGCGGCGCTTCTGCGGCTTGCTTTTTAGCACTCCGTGGTTGGAGATATAGACATGGAAATACCTGCAGACCTCGGGTTTCGCATGCCGGCTGAATGGGAACCGCACGATGCAGTGTGGTTCTCTTGGCCGCATCCCGACACGGAAAGTTTTCCCGGGGCTTACGAACGCATTCCGCAGGCCTTCGGAGCGCTCGTTCGCGCGGCGGCCGAATTCGAACCGGTGAGGGTCAACGTGCGGAATGCCGCGGAAGAGACGGAGGCGCGCCGTCAAATCGGCAAGTGCGACAATGTGCAATTTTTCCCGATTGACTCCGACGAGCCGTGGTGCCGGGACCATGGGCCGATCTTTCTGGTCAACGACCGGACCGGCGAGGTGGCGGTGGCCGATTTTGAATTCAACTCGTGGGGCCGGAAGCTGCCGCGGTGGGAACTCGACCGGCGCGTGCCTGAAGCCATGGCCAGGCAGCTTGGCCTGCGTCATCTGGTCTGCCCGGTCATTCTGGAGGGAGGTTCGGTCGAGGTGAATGGCACCGGTTCGGTGCTGACGACCCGCAGTTGCCTGTTGAACCCGAATCGCAATCCGGCACTGACCGAGGAACAGATCGTCCGGAATTTGGAGCAGTGGCTCGGGGTGCGGAACGTGCTTTGGCTGGGCGACGGGATCGAGGGGGATGATACCGACGGCCACATCGATGATTTGACACGATTTGTGGGAAAGTCGCGGGTCTTGACCGTGCGGGAAGACAACCCCGAGGACCCCAACCATGCGGTGTTGGAAGAGAATTGGCAAACCTTGCGCGCTTTGCGTGATGAGGATGGCAACCCGCTCGATATCGTGGCGTTGCCAATGCCGGAGAGGCGCCGTGATTGGCAGGGGCACCGGCTGCCTTGCAGTTACGCGAATTTTCTCATCGTCAACGGAGGCGTCCTCGTGCCGGCCTTCGACGACCCCCGGGACGGCGAGGCGGCGAGCATTATCGGGTCGGTCTTTCCCGGAAGAAAAGTCGTGCCTGTCGATTGCGCGGACCTCATCATCGGGCTTGGTTCTATCCATTGCCTCAGCCAGCAGCAGCCGGCCCCTCCCCGCACTTGACTCGTTATGCCCCGGAAATCATCCTCTCCGCCCCCCAAACAAAAAAAGGAGACCAACGTGGATCTAAAAGACATCAAAGCACTCATCGATCTGATGCAGAAGAACGGCCTGACCGCTTTCGAAATGGAGAAGGACGGCTTCCGCATCTCACTGGCCAAGGAAGCCGCCTTCGCGTCCCCAGTCAGCTACGCGCCTGTTCCTCAGGTTGCCGCCGCTGCGGCTCCAGCCGCCCCGACCCCGGAGGCAAAGCCGGTCATTGTGGGCAAAGAAATCATTTCGCCGATGGTTGGCACCTTGTACACCGCAGCCTCCCCGGAGTCGCCTGCTTTCGTCACCGTCGGCCAAAAAGTGACGCCCGACACTGTGGTTTGCATTATCGAGGCCATGAAAGTGATGAACGAAATCAAGGCGGAGGTCTCCGGCACGATCACGGAAGTCGCCGCGGAAAACGGCCAACCCGTCCAATTCGGCCAGGCCCTCTTCCGTTACAAATAAACGGCTCCTGCGCGGCGGACCGGACATGATCAGACGTCTCCTCATTGCCAACCGCGGCGAGATCGCCCTGCGCATCATCCGGGCCTGCAAGGAACTCGGCATCCGCAGCATCGCCGTTTACTCGGAGACCGACGTCCAGTCCCTCCATGTCCAACTTGCCGACGAGGCCATTTGCATCGGCCCGGCCCCGAGTCCGCAAAGCTATCTCAAGATCGACCGCATCATCAGCGCGGCCGAAATTGCCGATGCGGACGCCATTCATCCCGGCTACGGATTTCTCGCCGAAAACGCCCACTTCGCCGAGGTCTGCGCCAGTTGCAAAATCAAATTCGTCGGCCCTTCCGCCGAGGCGATCCGCTTGATGGGCGACAAAAACATGGCGCGCCAGCAGGCGATCAAGGCCGGGGTGCCCGTCACCCCCGGCAGCGACGGCATCGTGGAGACAGAAGGTGAGGCGCTGCGCGTCGCCCGCAAGATCGGTTTCCCCGTGATGGTCAAGGCCGTGGCGGGCGGCGGCGGACGCGGCATGCGCGTCGCGCACAACGAAGTCACCCTGGTCAAAGGTTTCCACAGCGCACGCACCGAGGCGGAGAAAGCTTTCGGCAATGCCGCGGTCTACATCGAGAAATTCGTACAGAACCCGCACCACATCGAGTTCCAACTTATTGCCGACAGCCAGGGCAATGTGGTTCACCTCGGGGAGCGCGATTGCTCCGTGCAGCGCCGCAATCAGAAGATCATCGAGGAGTGTCCGTCACCCATCATGACCGAAAAGCTGCGCAAGCGCATGGGCGAGGCTTCGGTCGCCCTGGCCAAGGCGGTCAATTACGAGAACGCCGGCACCATTGAGTTCCTGGTCGACGACGACGGTAACTTTTATTTCATGGAGATGAACACCCGCATCCAGGTCGAGCATCCCATCACGGAGGAAGTCTACGGCTGCGATCTGGTCAAGCAGCAGCTCCAGATCGCCTCGGGGCAACCGCTTTCGCACCACGTGCTCAACGCCGTCCCGCGGCACCACTCCATCGAGTGCCGGATCAACGCCGAGGATCCGGAGAACAATTTCATGCCCAGCCCCGGCACGATTGATCTTTACTACGCGCCGGGCGGACGCGGCGTGCGCATCGACTCGCATGCTTATGCCGGCTACCCGATCCCGCCGAATTACGATTCGATGATTGCCAAGCTCATCGTGCACGCCTCCACGCGCGAGCAGGCCATCGCCCGCATGCGCCGCGCCCTCGGCGAATACATGATCACCGGCATCAAGACGACCATTCCGTTGCAGCTTGAGATCATGCAGAACAAAGATTTTATCGCCGGGAAATACGACACCGGCTTCCTCGAGCGCATGCTCGCGGAGCGCAGCATCCCGCCGAAAAAGTGAATACGCTGGCGGCCGCCCGTCTCTACGGGATCGTCGACCTAAGTTATCTTTCGGCCGACACCGCGCCCGTCGCTGCGGAAAGGCTCCTCGAAGGAGGCGTGGACATCCTGCAAATCCGCGCCAAGCAAACGGACAAATCTATCGTGGCCGCTTTGGCGGAGGAGATCCACGCGCTGACCGCGCCGCTTGGCGTTCCGCTCATCCTCAATGATCATCCGGATTTGCTCCGCGATGTTCCTGCCGAGGGTGCCCATGTCGGGCAGGATGATCTGACCGTGGCCGAAGCGCGTGCTGCCGCGGGGCGCCCGGTCATCATCGGCAAATCGACCCACAGTATCGCGCAGGCGTGCGCGGCGGCCGAGGAGGGGGCGGATTACCTCGGGTTCGGCCCGCTCTTTGCCACGCCGACCAAGCCGGGGCGTCCGGCCATCGGTTTGCAGGATATCGCTACCGTGCATGAATTGGTTTCCGTCCCAATCTTCTGTATCGGGGGGATCAAGTCGGGGAATTTGGCGCAAGTCCGGGACGCGGGCGCGCGGCGGGTGGTGATTGTTTCCGGATGGTTACAAGCCGACGATATCTCGAGTGCGGTGCGCTCGGCGCGTAGTCTCCTTGTAGCGTCGCCGTCCCCG
>CAIZMQ010000166.1 GCA_903934135.1 uncultured Verrucomicrobiota bacterium | reverse complement strand
CGGCATTGACCATCAGGAAAAAGAGAAATTGCTGCGAGCCGTCGCCGGGAAACCCGGTCACGGTGCGCACGAACCACGTCATCCACGCTGACTGCACGAGGACGAGCACGGCGAGGAAGCTTATTTTCGCCCCGACATAGGCCGAGGGTTTCAGGCCGGCAAAACGTTCTTTCTCGAAAATGGCACGTTCCCCGGCGATTTCGCGCGCGCTGTTGTTGGCCCCGAGCAGACCGAGGAGAATAACCTGCAGGAGGATGAGACCGGACACCGCGCTACCGGCCTTGCTCGCTCCTTCGGCGAAAGTGCGGGCTTCGATCAGCTGTCGCACCACATCGCCGCTCAGGCCGGCGTCCAAGCCGGGCACAGCGGGCAACCCGTCCAGTGCGAAAACGGCCACGACCAGCGGGAAGCCGAGAACAAGGCCGATTTGCAGGGCAAAATTGCCCTTGTCGCGGAAGAAAATTTTCCAGCGGGTGGCCGTGAGGGTGAGGAATTGGCTGAAGGCGCCGGGCAGCAGAACGGGCAGATCCGCGGTGTCATCCGCCTTCGCCGCCGTTTCCGGAGGAGGCCGGTCCGCCGGCTCGAAGTGCGCGCGGTGCTTGTTCCAGGAGGTATGCCATTCCGCGGCGCTGCGTTGCGGGAGGCGCTCGAAAATTTCCTCCGGCCGGTCGACACGGAAATAATGGGCCATAGTTTCCGGTGGTCCAAGGTAAGCGAGGCTGCCGGCGCTGAGGACCGCGACTTTGTCGAACGCGTCGAGATCGCGCAGTCCGTGGGTGACAACGATGACCACGCGGTTGCCTTCGCGGGCGATGCGGCGGAGCAAGTCGAGGATTTCGCGTTCGGAGCGCGCGTCGAGGCCGCTGGTCACCTCGTCGCAGAGGAGCAAGGGTGGTTCACTGGCCAATTCCATGGAGAGGGCAAGGCGGCGACGCTGCCCGCCGGAGAGATGTTTCGAAAGAGTCTTCGCGGCGGAACCAAGGCCGGTGAGGTCGAGTAACTCGGCGGCGCGCGCCCCGAGCGCCGCCCCTGAGAGGCCGGCGACGCGGAGGCGGAGGGCGAGGACGATGTTCTCCTCGGCGGTAAGATTTTCCTCGCTGATGGTGAACTGCGGAACGTAGCCGATTTGCGATGGCGGGAGGTCCTCCAAGTCGAGGTCGATGCCTTCCCAATGCAAAGATCCTGTGCTGGTGCCGGCGATTCCGGCGATGGCCCGCACCAAGGTGGTCTTGCCGCTGCCGCTCGGGCCGAGCAGAGCGCAAACCTCGCCACGCGGAAAACACGCCGTCACTCCGGAGAGCAAGACCGGTGCTTCCGCAGTGCCGCCTGCGGTGACCGTCACCTCGCGCAGTTCCAACATGGAGCGGATCATCGCGCGCCCGGCGGGTGGCGGCAAACGCAAAGGATCTACTCGACGGCGGAGAGTTCCTCCGGGGTGGGTGCACCCTCGGGGTTCATGAGGTCTTCGGTGCGCTCGGTGTCCCCGGCGTCTTCCACTTCGGCAGGTGCCACTTCTTCGTCGACGGGTTTTTCTTCCTCGGGCTCTTTTTCCGGTGGTTTGTAGTCCTTGAGCAGAAGGGAAAGAACGTCGCCAATCACGGGGGCGGCGTTCGAGCCGCCGGAGAGGGACTCACCCGGATTGCCCTCGACCACCGCGGCGAACGCGTAGAGGGGCGGGTGGTTGGCAGGGGCGTAGCCGGCAAACCAGGCGGCGTTACGGCGTTTGGCGACCGGTCCCCATTGGGCGGTGCCGGTCTTGCCGGCGACTTTGACCCCCTTGACTGTGGCGGCCCGGCGGCCGGTTCCGGAGCCGTGGCTGGTGACCATAACGAGGCCTTTGTTGAGGTCTTCAAGGTTTTCTTCCGCGATGTTCAGTTCGGCCCGGACGCGGTCCGGGTAGGCCGAGACGACCCGGTTGTCGAGGCTTTGCACCTGCTTGACCAGGCGCGTCTGGTGGAAATTGCCTCGGGCGGCGAGCACGCCCATGGCCTGGGCCATTTGCAGCGGGGTGACCAGGATGTCGCCTTGTCCGATGCTTATGTTGGCGACGTCGCCCTGTAGGATGTTGCGGTTGTGGACGCGGCGCATGTAGTTGTCGGTGGGAATGTTCCCGGCCGATTCGGCCCGCAGGGGTATGCCGGTGCGGCGACCCAATCCCAATGCCTGGGACCACTCAATGATGGGTTCCGCGCCGATTTTCAGTCCGGCCTGGTAGAACCACGTGTTGCACGATTGGGCGAGAGCTTGGGCGAGGGTGAGTTGTCCGGAGTGACCGGAACGATGGTTGCGGAAATAGAAATTGCCGACTTGGAGACCGCCCGGACAGCTGATGCGGGTCTCCGGCGTGATTAACCCGGTCTGCAGTGCAGCGAGTCCGACAAAGGTCTTGAAGGTCGAACCGGGCGGGTAGGCCGAACGGAAGGCCCGCGGGTAGAGCGGAACGGCGGGGTCGTCGTTGAGTTGGGCGAAAACATCCGGTTTGATGATGGGAATGAAAGCGTTGGGATCAAAGGACGGCCGCGAGGCCATGCCGAGGATTTCGCCGGTATTCGGGTCGACCACCACGACGGCGCCGCGGCGGCCGGTTTTGGCCAGGGCGTCCTCGCAGGCTTTTTGCACGGTGAGGTCCAGGGTGGTTATGACATTGTATCCCGGGACCGGCTGCTGGACGATTCTCTCCGTGGTGCGTTTGCCTTCGGCGTTGAGGGTGAGGTTGAGCACGCCGGGTGTGCCGCGCAGCTGGTCGTCGAAGACTTGTTCGAGGCCTTCCCGTCCCTCGGCATCGGGGAAGACAAGGTCCCGGTTTTCGATCGGTTTGATCGAGAGGGGGGCAACGCGGCCGGTGTACCCCACGATATGGGCGGCGATCGCCCCGAGCGGGTAATGCCGGAAGTAGGCGTGCTGGAGAACGAGGCCGGCACCGAGTCCGCGGCTTACTTTGGCCATGTCCTCGTTGGTGAGGTCTTCGGCCAGAATGAAAGGAAGGATGCCCCGGTTGTTGTAATGCTGGACGAGGGATTCGTCGGTGACATTGAAGGTGCGGCCGAGCAGCTCTTCCGCGGTGAGAATTTGCCGGCGGGCGAAGTTGACCGCTTGTCCGTCGGTGAATTCGAGGGGGGTGGGAAAGCTGAGGCCGAGATTGAAGGCAACGCGGGTTTGGGCCAGCGGGGCACCGTGGCGGTCGGTGATCTGTCCGCGCGGGGCCGGCACATTGAGGAGGTAGGTGCGGGCTTGTTTCTGGGTTTCCCAAGTGGGCCGTGGTACCTCCACCACATCGGTGAGGCGTTGCTGGGCGGCAGCCGGGAGGGCGAGGGCCAGAAGGATGATAAAAAAACGCGGCATTTTCACGCGGGAGCGAAGGGGCAATGAACACGCATCGGCGGGCGGTGGCAAGTCACGGTCGGGGCGACCGGGGCGGGGTGATGTGGGGCGGCTTCAAATAAATGGGCCCGAACCGAGCAGGCTCGACCGGGGTCAAGCGGGGGGCGAGCAAAGCAAGGATGCCGGCATCCGGTCTGGCCGCAGGCAATAAAGCGAAGCCGGGCAGATCGCCGACGCGGTAAACGGCAAGGTCGGCTCCTTCGATCTGAAGACGGAATTCGTCCGGTGTCAGCAGGGCGATCTCGCCGTTCAGCTGGCGGTGCTCCACGCGGGCCAACCAAATGCGGCCGCCGCGCGCATCACCCGCCGCCAGGTAGGTGGCTTCGGGCACGTCGAGGAGACAGCAGGACGGAGCGGCGACCAACTCGACCCCGAGCGCCATTTGCCAGGAACCGGCCAGGGCGCAAGCCACGCGAAGTCCGTTGTAGGAGCCCGGGCCTATTCCCACCGCGACGCGCTCCGCGCCATGCCAAGAGGCGCGCATTTCGGCCAGCACGGAGAAAACTTCCGCCCCGCGACCGCGCGGTGCCTCGAACCGGCGGAGGGCCGTGATTTTCCCCTCTGCCGCCACGGCCACTCCCGCCGCGGCCGACGATAATTCGATGGCGAGGGTTTTCACTGCTCGATGGTGATCTCGCGGCGACCTTGGCCCGTGGCGGTGAGGGAAACCCGGCATGCGTTGGGCGGCACGAGTTCGGGAAAGCGGTCGGCCCATTCGATGACCACCAGGCCGGCCGCTTCGCTCAGTTCGTCGTGCGTCGCGTCCCAGACCTCGGCGGCCGTCTTCGCCCGGTAGAGATCAAGGTGAAAGACGGGGCCCCGGGGGGTGGCGTATTCATGAAGAAGGGTAAACGTCGGGCTGGTGGCCGCCTCGGTTCCTCCCCAGCCTGCAACGAGTCCCCGTACGAAATGCGTTTTGCCGGCCCCGAGATCGCCGGCGAGGGCAACGACCGTCCCGGGAACGAGACGAGCGCCGAGGTCGCGACCGGCCGCGGTCGTTTCGTCGGGGTGGTTTGAGACGATGAGGTTCATGGCGGCCCGTATCTATAGCATCGTGACGGGGACGGGGCCAATGCACGCTTGCCTTTGCCGCGCGGGCTTTTGACCATGTGCGGCTGCCCCGATGGAGTCCACCGAAGTAACTTTTCGCCGCCGGTTGGTCAGCACCCTGATTTTATGGGTGCTGGTCCTTGGCACCATCCTCTCGGGGTACGAGCAGCTTTTTTTTATCACGATTGCCGGGATTGGACTACTCGGGCTGTGGGAATACTTCGAAATGCTCGACCGGCGAGGTGTCCCCAATTTCAAACTCACGGCCCTCATCACCGCGGTGGTTTTTCTGGCCGGAAGTTTCCTCACGTTCCGATCCTACGGTCCGGAAAAATCTTACGATTTCGAGATTGCCGTCCTGGTGGTTTTTCTTCTGGTCGTGTTTGGGCGGCAAATGTTCCGCCGCACGCGCGACCATAATCCGCTGGAAACCATGGCCTACACGCTTTTCGGGCTGCTTTACATCGTCTGGCTTTTCAATTTCCTGACCAAAATTGTCTACCTCGCGCCACGCGGACCCTCCGGGGAAACGATCGGGCAATACTATGTGCTCTACCTCCTCCTGGTGACCAAGTTCAGCGACATGGGTGCCTATTTGACCGGCTCGGTTTTCGGCCGCCACAAACTCGTGCCGCATATCAGCCCGCATAAATCGTGGGAGGGTCTGGCCGGTGCGGTCCTCTTCGCGGTCGGGGGAAGTTTCGGTCTCTGGTATCTCATTCCGGACAAGCTGGCTGTTTTCGGCACCGGTGACCTGCTTGTGCTCGGGGTGCTGCTCGGTTTGGCCGCGGTGATCGGCGATCTTGCCGAGTCGATCGTCAAGCGTAGTGCGGACGCGAAGGACTCGGGCGGACTCCTGCCGGGTATCGGCGGCGTGCTCGACCTGATCGACAGTCTGCTTTTCACCGCCCCGATTCTTTTCTTTTACATGCGTCTGGTTCTCGGATTGCCCTCATGAGCTGCCGCAACATCGTGGTTCTCGGCGCGACCGGTTCGATCGGGCAGAGCGCATGCCGTGTGGCCCGCGAATTGTCCGGGCGGGTGCGCATTGTCGGGATGTCCGGGTTCCGTAATATCGACCGGCTCGCGGCGGAGGCGAACTCCTTGCGGCCCGATGCCCTGGCGGTGCCCGACGCGGCCGCAGAGGTGGAATTGCGGGCGAAACTCGATTACAAACCGGTGGCCATTTTCACCGGCCCCGGCGGTTTGGAGCAACTGGCCACCTGGGAAGGCGCGGACATGGTGCTGGTCGCTATCGTGGGCACGGGGGGGCTGCGTCCGACCTTCGCCGCGCTCGAGGCCGGCAAAGACGTCGCGCTGGCCAGCAAGGAAGTACTCGTGGTAGCTGGTGAGCTGGTCATGTCCGCCGCCCGTCGTAGCGGGCGCCGGATTCTCCCGGTGGACAGCGAGCACAACGCGATTTTCCAGTGTCTGGAAGGACGCGACCCGGTGCAGGTGCGGCGCCTTATTCTCACCGCATCCGGCGGACCTTTCCGTTCCTGGCCGGAGGACAAGATGCGGGCGGTGACCCGGCAGGAGGCGCTGCGCCATCCGACGTGGCGCATGGGCGAAAAAATCACCATCGATTCGGCCACGATGTTCAACAAGGGGTTGGAGATGATCGAGGCGCGCTGGCTTTTCGACGTGGACATCGCGCGGATCGATGTCGTCATCCACCCTCAAAGCATCGTGCATTCGATGGTCGAGTTCGTGGATGGATCCGTGCTCGCCCAAATGAGCCATTCGGATATGAGGTTCCCGATCCAATATGCGCTCACCTGGCCCGATCGCATCGCGGGCTCGCTGCCGCCGCTGGAATGGGCCCGTCTCGCCCGGCTGGACTTCGAAGAGCCGCGGTATGATGTTTTTCCCGCGCTTGAGCTGGCGCGGCAGGCGGCGGAACGGGGTGGCGCGGCGCCGGCCGTGCTCAATGCGGCCAACGAGGTGGCGGTGGCGGAGTTTCTCGCCGGACGGATCGCCTTCCCGCGCATCTGGCAAATCGTCGCCGCGGTGCTCGAAAAGTGCGGCCATCGCCCCGGTGGCGACCTCGAGGCGCTCTTGGCATCCGATCTCGAGGCGCGAGGATTGGCTTTGGCCGAGGCGCGTTCCTAGGAAGGCAGCTTGCGGGGGGGGCGGACTGCGGATAAAGAAGATCCAGTCCTTATGCCTACCTACGAATACCATTGCTTGAAGTGCGAGAAAAATTTCGAGGTCTTCCAGTCGATGAAGGACAATGCTTTCAAGACCTGCCCCGAAGCACAGTGCCAGGTGAGCCCGTGGGGGCACGGCGAGGTGAAGCGCCTGCTCGGCACCGGCGCGGGCCTGATATTCAAAGGCAGCGGGTTTTACACCACGGACTACCGCAGCGAGGGGTACAAGCAAGCGGCGAAGAAAGACAGCGGGGGCGGCGCCAAGGAAAGCAAAGCGGCGGACAAGCCGGCGGCGACCCCTTCGCCCTCATCCGGCGGCGGCACATCTTCGTCCTCCGGCGGTACCTCCTCCGGGGGCGGGGACAAATAGGATCCCCATGGGCCTGAAATGTTCCAGTTGCGGATACGACAATGATCCGACGCGGGTTTATTGTCATAGTTGCGGGTCCCGGCTGGAGCGTGGTGCGCAGGCGCCTCCGGCGCCGACCGGCTACATGCATCCCACCGATGTGGCCAAGATGAAGAAACCCCGCGAGCCATTCGCCTGGGGCCGCTCCGTTGCGCGCATCGTGCGTCTCCTGGTCCTTGGCGGTCTGGCCGTTGCCGTGGTTCTCGCTTTGCTGCCGCCGCGCGATTTGCCGGTTGCGGTCGCTCCCGACACCGCTCTGGCCGGCCGCCTGACATCCTTGGTGGCCAACTCCGCCCAGGCCGGCGGCACGCGTTCCTTCAGTGTGCCTGCGGCGGACATCAACACCTGGCTGGTTTCCAGTATAGTGCTCCAGCCGCAGAGTGAGGGTATGATCCGCCTCGTCCCTCAGCGCGTCTACGCGGTTCCGGGGCAGGGCGATGTGCGGGTCGGTTTGGAAACGAAATTTCCGGTGGGACTGCGCCTTTATTTCGAGGGCTGTTACGCCCCCGTCGCCGAGGGGGACGGGACGGCTTTGGTGGCGCGAAGTTTTGCGGTCGGTCGGCTGCCCTTGCCCGCGGTGGCCGGAATCTTGGTCCGGCGCCAGTTCGGCAGCTTGGTTGATGCCCTCGCTGGTCCGCTTGGCGACTTGTCCGCGGCCTCGAGCATCGTGATCACTCCCCAGTCGGTCACCTTGCGCTGGTCGGGTTCGACGCGGTGAAAATGTGCGGGCGATGGGTGCTGGCCTGGGCGCTGGCCTGCGGTCCGGCCGTGGCGCAGGTGGCTGCCCCGGAGTTGCTCAAGCCGGAAAACCGGACCGTGAGCAAGACGAAGCAGTTCACCGTCTTCGGCGGCACCCGCGGTCAGCGCTCGGAACTGGTGCGGCGCGCCGAGGAGTTGAAAACCGGCCTGCAGCGCGAGTTGCAGGAGTCCGACGGGTGGAAAACGCCTGTGCTTGTCGTGCTCACCCCGGGTGACGGAGTGCGGCTGAGGCAGTCACCCGTGCTTCTGCAGGTCTTCGAGGCCGGTGAAGCGGGTCGCAAGGTCCAGCTCGATCTGGCCCCCGCGACCGTTTCTGATGCCGCTGCGGTGGACCGCGGTATCCTGCGTGCCCTGCTGCTCGAGCGATCAATGCGCCGGCAAAAATTCGAGGGCGGCCGCTTCATCGAGCCGCCGGACTGGTTGTCTTCTGCTCTGGCCGCTTCGCTCGGGCGGGAGGCATCGCGGGACGCCTCGCTGTACGCGGACCTCTTGGAGGCGAGGAGTATGCCGCGCCTCGACCGCTTTCTCCGGCAGAATGCCGCCACGATGAAGGGTCGCGCCCGCGAACTGCACGCGGCGCAGAGTTTGGCCCTCTACAGCGGACTCCTGGAGCTCCCCGATGGCCGCCGCCGCATCATCGAGAATTTGACCCTGGCCGAGCCGGCCCGCGAGCCCGAACAACGATTCGCCCAGACATGGCCGGAGCTAACGGAGGATCAGGCCAAGTTGGCGCGGCTCTGGGCGTTGGCCGTGGCGCGACTCTCCACTCCGAAGAAGCTCGAATTTCTCGGGGCGGAGGAAACCGGAAAAAAGTTGCGGCAAATTCTCGTGGATTTGGATGCCTCGGCCGACGGGACCCCTGCGGCGGACGCTCTGGTTGCCCTTTCCCGCAAAGAGGACGGCCGGTTCCGCCTCGCCCGGGCGGCGCAGGAGATGCAGAGGCTGGCTTTCCGCTCGCATCCCCTTTACGCCTCGCTGGTCGAGGAATACCGCACCTTGCTCGACGATTTGGCCCGCAACCGGCGCCGCGGTTTTGTCGGGCGCTTCGAGGCCACCGAGGAGCTTTGTTTGGCGCTGGATGATCGCAGCCGTGAGATCACCGACCACATGAACTGGTACCAAGTCAATCAAGCGCCGGCCGATGAGGCCGCCGGCACGGTGCGCGCGCCGGTGGTTCCGGATTCCACCGTGCGCCGCAACGACGCGATCTCGCGCCACCTCGACTCGGTGGAGCGGCGCGGTTGGTGAGCCTCAGGAGAAAAATTCCTTGGCCCGCTCGAGGAAACTCCTCGTCATGGGCGCATTCTGGTCGCCACAGCTCTCCGCAAATTCCTCCAGTTTCCTCCGTTGCCCGGCGGTGAGTTTGGTCGGCACCTCGACGACGGCGCGGACCAGAAGCTGGCCCTGACCCGAGCCGCGCAGGTGCGGCATGCCTTTGCCCCGCAATTTGAACACCGTGCCATTTTGCGTTCCGGCCGGGACTTTGATTGAGGCCTTGCCTTCGAGGGTAGGAACGTTGATTTCCCCGCCCAGTGCCGCAATGACAAAGGACACCGGCATTTCACAGAAAAGGTCGTCTCCATCGCGGGCGAAGACCGCGTGTTCTCGAATGTGGACGACGACGTAGAGGTCGCCGGAGGCCGCCCCTCGCAGGCCGGCCTCGCCGTTGCCGCCGGAACGCAGGCGGGAACCGTCCTCGATGCCGGCGGGAATTTTCAGTTTGATCCGCGTTGTGATCTCGGCCCGTCCGTCCCCGCGGCAGACTTTGCACGGATGATCGAACATCTCGCCGGCTCCGTGGCAGCGGGGGCACGGCTGGGCGACCTGGAAAAAGCCGCGCGTGGCGATTACCTGGCCGCGTCCGCGGCAAGTCGGGCAAGTATGGAGGTGCGCGCCGGGTCCTCCGCCGGAACCGCCGCAGGCCGAGCAGCGGCCCGTCTTGCGGATTTCGATTTCCTTTTCGACGCCGCGGGCCGCTTCCTCAAGCTTGATTTCCAGGTCGTAGCGGAGGTCCGCGCCCCGCGCCTGGTCGGCCCCCGCGCCGCTCCCGCCGAAAAAGTGTTCGAAAATGCCTCCCCCGCCCGAGCCGAAGACCTCGCGGAACAGATCGAACGGATCGTGGAAGCCGGCGCCCGGCCCGCCCCCCGGACTCTGGAAGGCGGCGTATCCGTAGCGGTCGTAGGCGGCGCGCTTGTCCGGATCGATGAGAATGTCATAAGCTTGGGAAATCTCCTTGAAACTCTCCTCTGCCGCCGCGTCCCCCGGATTGCGGTCCGGGTGGTGCTTCATGGCGAGCTTGCGATAGGAGGTTTTGATTTCCTCGACGGCGGCACTGCGGGAGACCCCGAGGGTCTCGTAGGGATCCCTGGGATGGCGGGACGACATGAAGGATCAGGCGGCGGGACCTTTGGAGACAAAGACGCTGGCCGGCCGCAGGAGGCGGTCGCGCAGCTTGTAGCCGCGGCGCGTGGAGCGCAGCACCTGCCCTTCCGGCACGGTGTCGCTGTTTTCGTGGCCGACGGATTCCATCACGTTGGGATCGAAGATTGCCCCCTCGGTCATGACCTCCTCGAGGCCGGCGGACGAGAGGAAATCGCGGAATTGCCGGGCCACCATGCCGAGTCCCTGCAGGATGGCACCCGCGTTGGGTGCGGATTTTGCCGCTTCAAGACCAAGTTCGAAATTGTCGATGAGTGGAAGCAGATCTCCGAGGAGGGAGGTGTTGGCGTAGCGGATGGAGTCTTCTTTTTCTCGCGCGGCACGCTTGCGGAAATTGTCGAAATCGGCCGCGGTGCGCATGGCGAGGTCGCGGAACTTTTCTGCCTCGGCGGCGGGGTCCGCCACGGGATCGGGCGTGGTCGGGGATTCTGCTTCTGCGCTGGCCCCCGGGGAGGATTCGTTTTTTTGCTTCTTGCTCATAGTCTGCGAATGGAAATCAAGGTGATGTCGTCGTACTGGGCGAATTCGCCGGCGAATTCGCGCAGTTCGGCTGCGATGTTGGAGACCGTCGCGGCGGCACCCTTGGGAGCATTGGCTTGGACGGCTTGGATCAGCCGTGGCAGGCCGAATTCCGTTCCGTGCGCATCCAGAGCCTCGGTGGCACCGTCGGTGTAAAGGAGGATGCCGTCTCCGGAGGCCAGCGTGACGATTTCTTCAGTGATAACCCTATCGAACACGCTGCCGCTGTCAATGCCCACGGCCATGCCCGGCGGCCGCAGGGGAAGCACTTCGCGGCCGGTCGCACGATAGAGCAAAGGAGGATCGTGGCCGGCCCGGGCCAGGGTCACATCGTTGGTCCGCGTGTCGATCACGACATAGAGCATGCTGACGAACATGTCCTGCTTGATGTCGGGATAAAGTCGCCGGTTGACGGCACGCATGACTTCGGCCGCCGAAGTGCAGCCCGGAGCGGCGGCGCGAAGCAGGCTGCGGCACATGCCGGTGATGAGGGCGGCGGGAATGCCTTTGCCCGAGACGTCGGCGATGGCCAGCCCCCAATGGTGTTCGTCGATCCGCAGGTAATCGAAATAATCTCCGCTGACGTGCCGCGCGGGGATGTTCAGTCCGCTCACTTCATAGCCGGCGATCTGGGGCGAGGCGCCCGGGAGGAGGATGCTCTGGATTTCGCGGGCCGTTTCGAGGTCGCTGTCGAGGCGCCGCTTCTCTCCGGCTTCGAGGTACACGGCTTCGCTGAAAAGTGCGAAGGCGGACTGCTCGGCGATCGCTTTGAACACGGCGAGGTCGTCGGGACCAAAGGTCGTGCTCATTGGGCCGTTGACTACGGCCAGAACGCCCAGTGTTTTGTCGCGGTAAGAGAGGCAGCCGACGAGGGCCGAAGTGGCTCCCTGGCCGTTGGCGGCCAATCCGGCCAACTCCGGGTCGGAGAAATCAAAAATGCGCGCTCCGCCTTCCTTCCACATGCGCGCCACGG
>CAIZMQ010000165.1 GCA_903934135.1 uncultured Verrucomicrobiota bacterium | reverse complement strand
GCTTGCCATCCTTGTGCGCCTTGTCGATGAAGTTCAACGACTCTTTCATCACCTCGTCGTCGATCGTCTCCATGCGCTTGCGTGTCAGCGGCCCGGTGTCCTCTGTTCGTCCGTCGGCGTAACTGTGAATCACGCCGCGTGGCCCGAACTTCTTCACGAACGAGGGATCGCGCGGATAGTCGGGGTTCTCCGGCTCCTCGCTGGCATTCAGGTGATACAGCGGTCCAAAGAACTCGTCGAAACCATGCGCGGTTGGAAGCATCGAGTCGCGGTCACCGAGGTGGTTCTTGCCGAACTGCCCCGTTGCGTAGCCGCGCGCCTTCAGCAACGTTGCGATGGTTGGATCCTCGGCCTTCATACCCTCCGGGGCACCCGGCAGGCCGACCTTTGTCAGACCGGTTCGAATCGGTGACTGACCGGTGATGAACGCGGCGCGGCCGGCGGTGCAGCTCTGTTGTCCATACCAGTCGGTGAATGTCGCACCTTCCTTGCCGATGCGATCGATGTTGGGCGTTCGGTAGCCCATCATGCCCATGTTGTAGGCGCTGATGTTGAACTGCCCGATGTCGTCACCCCAGATGATGAGGATATTCGGTTTCTTGGCGGCTGCTTGTGCCATTAGGTGGGGGGCCATGAGTCCAGTGATGGCGGCTAGGGTGGCCCGAAGGAGGCGGTTTTTAGTTGGCATGGTCGGGAGTGGGGAGTGGGTTGGTTGAAAGGTGGATGTTTTCGCCGATGGCAGTCCAAAATAATAGTCAGGCCGCGGGGGGGGCTTGCCATGCAAAATGCGTAAAAAGATGCCTCGGGCGACCCCGTGCCCCCACAGGAAGGAATCCCTGCGGTTGAGGCCCGGTCGAGTAGTAAGGCGCCGCAGTCAGTTGCTGCAGTGCTGGCGGAGAATCCTTGCCAACTCCGCGATGCCTTCGGGGTTCTCGTGTGAACCGTGGCCGGAGGGGACGATTTTTTCGGAGCGCGCATCCTTGAGGTGCGAACTCCAATAGGGCACGACGCCGTCGGAACTGTTCGGTGCGTCGCCCTTACCTCGGTCGCCGATGATGGAGTGGTAGGGCACGCTGGGTTTCATCGGGAGATTGAGGATGGCGGCCAAGAGTGGTGACCTGGCGCGGAGGAAGACGATGCTGTTGGCGGGGGCGACAAACAGTTCGCGTAGTTCTTGGCGCAGGGCCTGGCGGATGGTGATCATATCGCGCTGGGCAATGGTAAAGGGAAGGCGCACGAGGCGGGCGAAAAATTCGGCGAAGGGATTCACCGCCAAATCGCTTCCGCGGTGCGGAGTGGAGAAGAAAACCACCCGGCCCACGTCGTTGCGCGGGCCGAAGTTGATGATCCTGAGCAGGCGCTCTTTGGTCTGCGGAGTGAGGTCGAGCTTTTCCGGGGGCGTATTCATGAACTGCTGCCAGAGATGCTTCCCGCCGGTGCGGATTTGCAGCCCGGAGACCAGCCCGCCCATGCTGTGTCCGACCATCACCATGCGGTCGAGGTTCGGGTTGGCCCGGCGCGGATCGAGTGTGGTGCGGAAGCGGTCCATCTCCTCACGCAACTTCGCCGCCGTGGCCCAGACGGGCAGGCCGGTCGGGTAGAGGAAAAACCAGAACTGATAGCGCTCGCGGATCTTTTCGTCGGCCAGCAAATCGTTGACGGCTGGCACCCAGGTTTCGGGACGCGACATGAGGCCGTGGACAAAGACCACGGGGATTTTGTCGGGATCATAGGGGGAGAATTGGAAGAGGCCGGCCTGGTCCATGGTCAGATCGGTGCGGATGAGCGAACGGATATCCATGCTGCGGTTGCGGCCTTTGGAGAGCATGTAAGCGAGCGGAGCGGTGAAATCGGCGGCGAGCTTGGCGCGACGTCCGTTGATGACCACATCGTCGTCCTTGCTCGTGCGGTAGAAAACGAGCTGCGGTTGGCCGCGATCGGAACGCAAGACGGCGGTGACGGCTTCGGTGATTCCGGCCTTCGGGGTGATTCCCGGTTGCCCGCTCAGGTGCGGTGAGGACGGCACATAGCGCACCACATAGGGCGCGCCCGCGCCACCTTGGGTGGTGCGAACCCGAAGCCTTTCGATACGCAAAGCGGAGGCCGGAACGAGCTCGTCCGCGCTGCGCGGGTCCATGGTCCGATCCGAACCACTGGCCACGCTCAGAGTCTTGCCGTCCCGCAAGGTGACCGGCGCGAATTGGCGCGCCTGCAGCGCGGAAACCAGGGTCTCGGTCGCCGTTTGATTGATCTGGTGCTGCGCGCTGCCGTTCCGTCCGGAGTTGGTCAGGCGTATGGCCTCGACGAGGTCTGAAATTTTTTCCGTCTCGCCCACGCCGCGCCCGACAGCCTGTTTGAGGAGTGCGGCGGCGCGGTCGTCTCCGTTGTGCGCCGCCAAATTCCGCGCCTCGCCTTGCCGGGCCGATAAATTTTGCACCTGCAAGCCGACGACGGTGCAGCCGGTGGAGAGGGAGACCATGGCGAGGGCGGCCAAGGCGTGGAGACTGGCGAGAGGAGGGCGGGCAAACATGGCAAAGTGAACCTATCGGGATGGGCGGTGATGGAAAGCCTGCCCTATGCTTCCGGCGCTTGGGTAAAGAGCGTGCGCCAGTGTGCCAGGCGTTCGGCAATGCGTTTTTCTTCGCCGCGGTCGGAGGGCTCGTAGAAGACACGGCCCTCGGGCAGGTAGGCCTGCGGGACGTAGGCGTCGGGGAAGTCGTGGGAGTATTGGTAGGAGGGGGCAGGATCGGTCTCACCGGCGGTTTTGGGGTGCTTGTCGCGCAGATGCTCGGGGACGGCGAGGGTGCGGCCTTTTTGCAGGTCGGATTGCGCGGCCCGGAGTCCGGCGTAGGCCGTGTTGCTCTTCGGCGCGGTGGCCAGATAAACGGTGGCGTGGGCCAACGGGATCTGCGCCTCGGGCAAGCCGAGAAATTCGCAGGCCTGCTGGGCGGCGACGGCGAGGAGCAGCCCGCGGGAGTCGGCCAGGCCGATGTCCTCGCTGGCGGCAATGACGAGGCGCCGGGCAATGAAGCGGATGTCTTCCCCGGCATGGAGCATTTTGGCCAACCAATAGAGCGCGGCGTCGGGATCGCTGCCGCGGATGCTTTTGATGAAGGCGCTGATCGTATCGTAGTGCGCATCATCCTTGGCATCGTAGACCACGGCTTTGCGTTGGATGCTTTCCTCGATGACGGCGCGGGTCAGGCGGATGGCGCCAACCGCCGAAGGTTCGGTGGTCAGCGCGGCCAACTCGAGGGCGTTGAGGCCGCGGCGGGCGTCCCCGTCGCAGATCTCGGCCAGATGCGCGGCGGCCTCCTCATCAAGGCTGATCTTCCGGGCGCCCAGACCGCGTTCCGCATCGGTCAAAGCACGGTCCAGGAGCGCGCGCAGATTTGCGGACGAGAGCGGACGAAGCTCGAAGACGAGCGAGCGGGAGACAAGCGGGCTGTTGACGTAGAAAAATGGATTCATCGTCGTCGCCCCGATCAGCCGCACCGTGCCGCGCTCCACGTCGGGGAGGAGGACATCCTGCTGGGCTTTGTTGAAGCGGTGAATTTCGTCGATGAAGAGCACGGTGCGGGTGCCGTCGCGGGCGAGGCGCAGGGCGGCGGCGGCCATGACCTTGCGCATTTCGGCCACCGTGCTCTCCACGCCGCTCAGGCGCTCGAAGCGGGCCTCGGTGGTGCGGGCGATGATTTCGGCCAGGCTGGTCTTGCCCGTGCCGGGCGGACCGTAGAGGACGACGGACGAAAACCGGTCGGCTTCGATGGCGCGACGGAGAAGTTTGCCGGGCCCGAGGATATGTTCCTGCCCGGCATATTCGTCCAAGGATCGCGGCCGCATCCGCTCGGCCAGCGGGGCGTGGGCCGCCGCGGTCGAGGTTGCCTCGGCGGCGAAAAGGTCGTCGGAGGCCATAATCAGACTAATTTAGCTTGGACCCGCGGCGGGGCGAGGCGGATATTGCCAGACTATGGCGGACTTGGGGCAACAGATTGAGGAACTCGGTCAAAAGGCGCGTGCTGCGGCGCGGTTCCTGGCCTTGTCTTCGAAGGATCAAAAAAATGCGGCGCTCATGGCCATGGCCGATGCCTTGGAGGCCTCCGGGGAGGAGATCCTCGCCGCCAACGGCCGGGATCTCGCGGCGGCGCCGGGCTATGGTCTCAATGCTGCGGCGGTGGATCGTCTCAAGCTGGATGCCGCACGCGTCCGAGCTATGGCGGAAGGCGTGCGCCAGGTGGCGTCCCTGCCCGATCCGTGCGGGGAAATCATCCGCGAATGGACGCGTCCGAACGGGATAACAATCACCAAGATCCGCGTGCCGATCGGGGTGGTCGGGATTATTTACGAGTCGCGTCCGAATGTGACGGCCGATGCGGCGGTGCTTTGTTTGAAATCCGGCAATGCGTGCATTCTCCGCGGTGGCAAGGAGGCGATTTATTCGAATACGGCAATCGCGCGGGCCCTTTCCGCCGGGGCAGTCAAGGCTGGGTTGCCGGCGGAGGTGATTCAATTGGTGCCTTTCACCGACCGCGAGGGGGTGCGGTTGTTGGCGCAGATGGACCGCTACCTTGATGTGATCGTGCCGCGGGGCGGTCATGCGCTGATCGAAGCGGTCGTCGAGCACGCCCGCATGCCGGTGATCAAGCATTACCACGGGGTGTGTCATGTCTATGTGGATCAGGTGGCGGACCTCGCGATGGCTGAAGAAATCGCGATCAATGCCAAGTGCCAGCGTCCGGGGGTGTGCAACGCGATGGAGACCTTGCTGGTCCATCGTGAGGTGGCGGAGAAATTTTTACCTTCCGTGGCCCGGGCGCTGCGGGACCAAGGGGTCGAGTTGCGGGGCGACCGGCGCACTGTTGAAGTGCTCGGTGCGGGGATCAAAGCGGCGACGGAGGAAGACTGGACGACGGAATACCTCGATCTGATCCTGAGCATCCGCGTGGTCGATTCGCTCGAAGCGGCGATCGACCACATCGAGCACTACGGTTCGCATCACAGTGATTCCATCGTAACGACCGATGAGACGGCGGCGCGCAAATTTCTGGCCGCGGTCGATTCGGCGGCGGTCTTCTGGAATGTGTCGACGCGTTTCAGCGACGGCGGGGAATTCGGCTTTGGCGCGGAAATCGGGATTAGCACGGACAAATTGCACGCGCGCGGGCCGATGGGGTTGGAGGAATTGACGACCTACAAGTATCTCGTGACCGGCGACGGGCAGGTGCGGGGTTGAGCGATGGGGAAAACGTTGCAGGTTTTTTACGAGGGTCGCGTGCAGGGCGTGGGCTTTCGTTACACGGCGCGGCGGGTCGCGGCGGGGTATGATGTGGCGGGCTATGTGCGGAATCTTCCGGACGGGCGGGTTGAATTGGTTGCTTCGGGGGATGACGAGGAGGTGGACGGATTTTTGCAGGGGGTGCGGGAGAGCGAGTTGGCGGGGCATATGGCCACGGAAGAAGTGGGCGAGATCGGCAAACCGGAGGGCTTGCGCGGATTTGAAATTCGCTTTTAGCAAACTGCCGTGACAAGCGAAGGGATTCCCGGGCATTCCTCTCTGCCCCTTGCCTCCTCGGCGCGGAAAATGGGGGTTGGGAAAATGGGCCGGACGGGGTTATAGCTTAGTCGCTCTATGAGTGCCGCACCGGTTGAAATCGAACACCTGACCAAGGTCTTCAAAATTCCCATGCGCCGGGAGCGGGTCGTGGCGGTGCGGGATCTTTCGATCAAAGTCGAACCCGGGGAGGTTTACGGATTGCTCGGACCGAACGGCTCGGGGAAAAGCACGACGCTGAAAATTCTGCTCGGACTGGTTTCGCCAACGCGAGGACAGACCAAAGTTTTCGGCGAGGACAGCACTTGGGTGCGCAGCCGGAAGGACGTGGGGTTCGTGCCGGAAAACCCTTACTTTTACAAATTCCTCAGCGGGGCGGAGACCGTGCGGTTTTTCGGGAAGCTGAGCGGGATGGGCGGGGCGGTTTTGGAGGCGCGGGTCAAGGAGTTGCTCGAATTGGTCGGCCTGACCGAAGCCGGGGACCGTCGGGTGGGTGCCTATTCGAAGGGGATGCTGCAACGCATCGGCCTGGCTCAAGCACTGGTCCAGGATCCGGGATTGCTAGTGCTCGATGAGCCGACGGCCGGGGTCGATCCGGTCGGGTCGCGCGAGATCCGCGATTTGATTTTGGAGCTCAAGGCCCGGGGCAAGACCATCCTGCTTTGCTCGCATCTTCTTTCGCAAGTGCAGGAGATTTGCGATCGCGTGGGAATTCTGGCCCGCGGCCAGTTGGTGCGCGAAGGACGGGTGGAAGATCTCCTCGCGGTGCGCGACCGCACGGAAATCGTGCTGGAGAAGGTCTCGCCGGAAAAGTTGTCCGCACTGCAAGAAGCCGCGGAAAAGCTCGGGCTGAAAATTGTCTCAAGCGGACGGCCGCAAACCACCTTGGAGAATTTGTTTCTCGAGGCGATCGAGCCGGGGCAGTCGGCGGACGCGGGGTCGGGGAGGAAGTAGGGGGAGGGCGGAGGCTTGAGTTTGAGACTTGAGTGAAAGATGGATCGTGTCCTTCGGACGCGATGGGTGCGGTCCGCTGGCAGCGGATCCTACCGGGGAAGATACAAGAGGACTATTTGCGGGCGGCGGCTTGGACGATCTTGGCGAAACTGCGGGGGTCGAGGCTGGCGCCGCCGACCAGGGCGCCGTCGATGTCGGGCTGGTGGAGGAGTTCTTTGGCGTTGTCCGGCTTGACGCTGCCGCCGTATTGGATGCGGACTTTGGCCGCGGTGGCGGGATCGAAAATGTCGGCCAGTGTCTTGCGGATAAAGGCGTGGGCTTCCTGGGCTTGTTCCGGCGTGGCGGTGCGGCCGGTACCGATGGCCCAGACGGGTTCATAAGCAATGACCGTGTCGAGCATCTGTTCGGCCTCGAGTCCGGCCAGGCTGCCGCGGAGTTGCTTGGCCAGAACCTCGTGATGACGCTCGGCGTCGCGCTCCTCGAGGGTTTCGCCGACGCAAAGTATAGGGCGGAGGCTGGCCGCGTGGGCGGCTTTGACCTTTTTGTTCACCAACTCGTCGGTCTCGCCGAAGATGATGCGGCGTTCGCTGTGCCCGAGGACCACATAGCGGGTGAAAAATTCGCGGAGCATACCGGCGCTGACTTCGCCGGTGAAAGCGCCGGACGATTCATGCCACATATTTTGTGCGCCGAGCGTGATGCCGGGAAGTTCGGAGATGATCTCGGAGAGACGGGGGAGGGCGGTGAAGGACGGGACAATGACGATTTCCGCACCATCGAAGTTTTTCAATTCCAGCTTGAGGTCCTCCATGAACGAGGCGCCCTCGGCGGAGGTCATGTTCATCTTCCAATTCGCAGCAATGATCTTTTTACGCATAAAGGGGAGGACTTTGCCGTTGCGGCGGCGTCCTGACAAGCGCGGTCGCGGTCAGGGTTGGGACAAAAGCGGCTCGATGGCGCGGATGGCCGGCCAAAAGAGGGGATGGCGGCTGATGCGACTCAATTCGGAGAGCAGGATGTCGGAGGTCTTGTCGCGTTCGGCCGGCAGCATCTGGGTAAATGGTGCTTGGTGCGGGGCGGTGAACGTGCCGAGGTAATAATCGCCGCTGGTCTTGCGGCGCACAGACGCGGTGGCGTCGCCGAGGCTGATGTCAATGGATTCCACACAGGCCTTGGCGTCCTGGTTCACGTTGAGTTGGAAGGTCACGGTGCCGCCATCTGGTCGGCGGAAGACGGGCGCCCGGTCATCGTGGTCCAAACTCCACCCGAGGCGACTGGCCAACCACCCGAGGAGTTGTAGAGCGGTGAGGCGGTGGCCGGGGGCGTGGATAATTTCGACCCGATCGATGCCGTCAAGGCGCTCGAGCGCGGGGGGCAGGTCGAAAATCTGGGCCACGGCATAGCGCAAATGAAAAAGTCGGGTCCAGTTGAGGTCGGCCAGAGCGGAGCGGGTGCGGCTGAGGGATTGGATTTCCCGGAGGATACGGAATTGGGCGGCGGGGTCGGACCACGAATTGCTGTCCACGATCAGACGGTCGACCCAGCGCCATAGTTGGGGGTCGGGGTCCGGGTGGAGGTCGCCTTGCCACCAAAGGTAGAGCGGCAGGTCGGTGTCGAGATGGGAAAAGACGATGCTGGAAAGGCGGCCCGCCGCGGGACCGTCGAGTTGGAAGGTGATCTGCTCCGAGCAGATTTCCTTTTTGCCCGCCTCGCGCAGATGGCAATGCGCGGTGATCCAAGCGCGGACGGCGGACTTTTTCGCTTCCGGCTGCGCCTGCACGAGGAGGGCTCGGAAGGCGTGGTCGGCGGCGATCTCGGAGAGCAGCGGCGTGTTGGCCGCTATGGCGTCGGGGGCCTCGCTGTAGATGACCAGATTGACCAGTGAGGCGCGGACCTTGCCCGCGTCGGATTGCTCCCAAAGGAAACCGAGTTGGCGGTCGATGTCGCCGACTTCGACGGCGAGGCCGGGGGAGACTGTCATAGACGGCGCCAGACGGCGTGGTCCGGCGCGAGGAGTTCGTCGGCCTGGCGCGGACCCCAGGATCCGGCGGGGTAGAAGTCGAGGCGCGGCGCGGTGTTGTCGTGCCAGGCCTCGCGGATGTGGTCGATGAAAGTCCACGCATGTTCCACTTCGTCGCGGCGGGCGAAGAGGGTGGCATCGCCGCTCATCGCGTCGAGGAGCAGGCGCTCGTAGGCCTCGGGGGTGGCTTTGCCGAAAGACGTTCCGTAGTGGAAGTCCATCTTCACGGATTCGATCGCGAGCTGCACACCGGGGCGCTTGGACTGAATCCGCAGGGAGACCCCTTCGTCAGGCTGGATGCGTATCACCAGCACGTTCGGTCCGAGACCGGCTTGCTCCGCGTTGAAGAGCACGCCAGGGGTTTCTTTGAAGTAGACCGC
>CAIZMQ010000164.1 GCA_903934135.1 uncultured Verrucomicrobiota bacterium | reverse complement strand
GCTCGCCCGTCGCGCGGTCGCGCCCCTCGTAGAGGCCCTCGGAGACCTCCCGCCACTCGGTGCCGATGTCGAGCAGGTTGACGAAGAAGTCGTTGGTCAATCGGCCCGGACGCTCCGTGAAGACGCCATGCTCGGAATTTTCGAAGTTGTTCCCGAGCACACGCAAACCACCGAGCAGGACCGTCAGTTCCGGCGCGGTCAAGGTGAGCAACTGCGCCTTGTCGAGCAGCATCTCCTCGGCGGGGACGGAAAGCTTCGGTTTGAGGTAGTTGCGGAAACCGTCCGCCACCGGTTCAAGCAAGGCAAAGGAGGCAACGTCGGTCTGCTCCTGCGACGCATCCATGCGGCCGGGCGCAAACGGGACGGTCACTTTCTGACCCGCGTCCTGCGCCGCTTTCTCCACGCCGGCACAACCGGCAAGGACAATGAGGTCGGCCAACGAGACTTTTTTGCCGCCCGCGGCCGACTTGTTGAACTCTCCCTGAATTCCTTCCAGCGCCTTGAGCACTTTGCCCAGCTGCTCGGGCTGGTTGGCTTTCCAGAATTTCTGCGGAGCCAGACGGATCCGCGCGCCGTTGGCACCGCCGCGCTTGTCCGAGCCACGGAACGTCGAGGCGGAAGCCCATGCTGTGGAGACCAGCTCCGACACCGACAACCCGGACGCGAGCACTTTCGCTTTGAGTGCGGCGATGTCCTGCCCGTCGATCAACGGATGATCCACGGCCGGGATCGGATCCTGCCAGATGAGCACTTCCTCCGGCACGTCAGGGCCAAGGTAGCGCACGCGCGGGCCCATGTCGCGATGGGTCAGCTTGAACCAGGCCCGGGCGAAGGCGTCGGCAAATTCATCCGGATTCTCGTAAAAGCGCCGGGAAATTTTTTCATAGGCCGGATCGAAACGCATCGAAAGGTCGGTGGTCAGCATGGTCGGACGGTGCCGCTTGTCCGGGTCGAAGGCGTCCGGAATGTCTTGCGGAGCATCTTTCGCCACCCACTGGTGCGCGCCGGCCGGGCTCTTGGTCAGTTCCCACTCGTATTTGAAGAGATTCTCGAAGTAGTGATTGCTCCACTTAGTCGGGGTCTGGCTCCACGTGACTTCCAAACCGCTCGAAATGGTGTCAGGGCCTTTGCCCGACTTGTAACTGCTCTTCCATCCGAGGCCTTGTTCTTCGATCGGAGCCGCTTCGGGCTCGGGCCCCACATACTTGGCCTCGGCCGCCCCGTGGGTTTTTCCGAAAGTGTGGCCGCCCGCGTTGAGCGCGACGGTCTCCTCGTCATTCATGGCCATCCGGGCAAAGGTTTCCCGTATATCACGCGCCGCAGCCACGGGATCCGGGTTGCCGTTCGGGCCCTCGGGATTGACATAAATCAGCCCCATTTGCACCGCGGCGAGCGGATTTTCCAACTCGCGGTCGCCGGTGTAGCGCTGGTCGGCCAGCCACTCTTTCTCGGCACCCCAGTAAACGTCTTCCTCCGGCTCCCAGATGTCTTTTCGTCCCCCGGCAAAGCCGAACGTTTTGAAGCCCATCGACTCGAGCCCAACGTTGCCGGCCAGAATCATCAGGTCGGCCCAGGAAAGTTTCCGCCCGTATTTCTGCTTGATCGGCCAGAGCAGCCGACGGGCTTTGTCGAGGTTGACGTTGTCCGGCCAGCTGTTGAGCGGCGCGAAACGCTGGCTGCCATTGCCGGCGCCGCCACGGCCGTCGCCCGTGCGGTAAGTTCCCGCGCTGTGCCAAGCCATACGAATGAAAAACGGCCCGTAGTGTCCGAAGTCAGCCGGCCACCAGTCTTGAGAATCCGTCATGAGCGCGGTGAGATCCTGCTTCACCGCCGCGAGATCAAGGCTCTGGAATTCCTTGGCATAATCGAAATCCTCGTCCATCGGATCGGTCTTCTCCGACTGCTGGCTCAGCATTTGGATGTTGAGCTGATTCGGCCACCAATCGCTGTTGGTTGGCCCCATCCCGGCCGCGACCGGCGCTCCGGTTGATTTCCCGTGGTTGAAAGGGCATTTGAGTTCGGTAGACATAAAATTTTTCCGTGGGCTTGCTTTACGAGGGAATTTTCCGGCCGGACGCCTGAGTCGTCAAGGCCTCAACCCACCGCATTGATCGCCCGCGAGAGCAGCACGGTAAGAGTCACGATGGAGAGCGTTACCTGCAGCATCATGAGGGCTTTGGCCCAGCGACTGACCGGCACCTCGAGCGTGGGACCAAACGTGGTCATGGTGGCGAAGGACAAGTAAATGTAATCGATGAGTCTGGGTTCTTCCACCCGTCCCGGGCGGCCGGGCATGACGAAAGCCCCACCAAGTGTGGCGCGGTCGAGCACCCAATAGCAGGCGGTGAAGGTGAGAACACTCATCGCCCCGATCGCGCCGACATCCCAGAGACTGGCCAAACCCGTCGCCTTGGCCGTGGCACTGAAGAGCAGCGCACCGACATTGACCACCAAATGGAGGACGGCAAATCCGAGGTAGGCGACCAAACCGGGGAGGATGACCCGCGAGTGCGGGCGGATGAAAGAAAGCGCGATGAGAGTGAGGAGAAGCAGGAGCAAAAAATTGCTCCCGTAATGAAACGTCCGCACCACCGCGACTCCGGCCGCCTCCAGCTCCCCGCTGGCGCAAAGTTTCGCCGTCACCGCTGCATCAAGCAATTGCACCGACACCATCACCGCGGCCAACCGCCAATGCATGTGCCGGCTCAATGGCGTGTCGCCATCTGTCGTAACTCTTATTGGCACGATGTTTGTCGAAAGAGGTGGCTAGGGAGGGAATCGAACCCCCGACACGAGGATTTTCAGTCCTCTGCTCTGCCAACTGAGCTACCTAGCCGATGCGATGAAGGGAGGAGTTTACGCGTCTCGGGCTGCTGATCAAGTTTTTGCCGCGGCGGGAGGCAAGCGTCCCGGCGCCCGGTCCGCCGCGTTCGGGCGGCCTCACTCCACCGGTGCCACCGGACGCGCCTCCGCCGCCGCGAGGGGAATACTCCCGGCTGATACACCTTCCCGCAGACCGGGGATCAAACGCACGTCCCAGCAGGCCAGCAAGGCGAGCACGGCAAAATAGAGCGAGTAGCGATTGATCGAAAGCGGCCCCGCCGCCACCTCCAGTGACCCGAGGGCGTCCAGAACGGCACCCCAAGCCATAGGTGCGCCGCCCAAGCCGAGCCCGCAGACCACGGTGAAAAGCGCGAAGAAGTGATTTCGGCCCATCGCCGGCACGCTGACCATGACGATGCGCGTGTTGGCCACACCGAAAACCGCCCCGGCCAGACCACCGAGGAAATTCAATCCCCCGACCAATCCGGGCCATCCGGGCAGCAAGCCGGCGGCCAGGGCAAACCACCCGAAAATAACCAGCGCCATGAGGACGAGCCCGCGGCGCAACCACGGCTTGCTGCCCGTGACGTCGAGCCGCGGAGCGGTGATGGCCAGTCCGACCAACGCGCCGACGAAAGACAAGCTGCCGAGGAGCAGGATGGTGGCCTCGCCGAATTTCTCGCGCACCACGAGATATTCGACGGTGAAGACTCCCAAGCTGCCGGTCACCGTCATGTAAATGGTGGTGAAACGCAGCAGGCGGGCGAAGGGCACGTGCCGCAGCATGGCGCCCCAAGGCACCGACACTCCCGAGCGGAGACGGTCCTCCGGAGACTCCGCATCGGGAATCCGGTGCACGAACCACAGGCTGATCAAGGCGGCGACCAGACCGATGCCGAAAACCGCTGCGTATTCGGCCGCCTCGACCGAGCCGGACATGACCCACGCGGAGACCAGCAAGGCCACCAGGCAGCCCAGATGCATAAAGGCATTGTCACGCGAGAGGAAACTGCCGCGCACCTGCTCCGGGACTAAGGCGGTCAGCCACGGCAACCACGCCCCGGCCGAAAAGCCCCGCAACAAATTAAAACCGAAGAGCGAACCGGCGAGCAGCGACAGACGGCCCGAAATGGTCAGCCCGGGCCAGACCGGAATGGCCGCGATGCAGAGGGTGAAAAAAGTGCGCGCGCCCCAACCGGCCAGGACGAACCGTTTGTAGCCCGTGCGATGGAGGAAGCGCGCCGCGAGGAGTTGGAGGATATTGAGCAGCGGGGTGAGCGCCGCGATGGTGCCCAGCAGGAAGGACGAAGCGCCGAGCGACTTGGCGAAAAGAATGACCGGAGCCCCCAGCACGATCTGGAAGGAAACCGCATTGAAGAAACTGAACCCGTTGATGTTGAGTGCGCCGGGCGGATAAGCGCTGCGCGCCTTCATGGCCGGTCACTCAGCCGTCGGCGCGCGGCTTGAGGTGCGGGAAGAGGATCACCTCCCGGATGGACTCCGCGCCGGTCAGCAACATGACCAGCCGGTCGATGCCCATCCCCATACCCCCGGCCGGCGGCATGCCGTATTCCAAAGCGTGGAGAAATTCTTCGTCGATCTTGTGTTGCTCGCCGCCGCTTTGCTCGACCAGGCGCTCGCGCTGCACCACCGGGTCGTTCAGCTCGGAATAGCCCGGCGCGATTTCTTGGCCGTTCATGACCAATTCGAACACATCGAGGGACGAAGGATCGTCCACATTTGTTTTGGCCAAGGGGATAAGCTCCTTCGGGCAATGGACAACAAAGCACGGGTCGATCGTCTTTTCTTCGACCAGCTTTTCGAAAACATGCTGCGTGACCTCGTAGTCTTCCACGCAGTGCGAAATGTCCAAGCCGAGTTCGAGCGCACGGTTGCGGCGGCCGGAAACATCGCGGGCGAACCAACCCGGTTCCGCTTCCTCGACGAGGTCGCGGTACTTCGCCCGGCGCCACGGACGTGAAAGGTCGATCGTCCGCGTGACAATCCCCTCGTGGTCCTTGTGCTCAATCTTGAGGCCGCCGCACACCTTCTGGGCCACGCAGCAGACCAACTCCTCGACCAGCGTGGCCATCATGTCGAAATCCGCATAGGCCCAATAAGCCTCCAGCATGGTAAATTCGGGATTGTGCCGCCGTGAAACGCCTTCGTTGCGAAAATTGCGGTTGAGTTCGAAAACTTTGGTGAACCCGCCGACGAGCAACCGCTTCAAATACAACTCCGGAGCGATGCGCAGAAAAAGATCCATCCCCAGCGCATTGTGGTGCGTCTCGAAAGGAGTGGCCGCTGCCCCTCCGGCCACAGCCTGCATCATCGGCGTCTCCACCTCGAGGAATCCGCGCTCTTCGAAGAAGGCGCGGATCTCACGGATAATGGCGAAACGCTGGCGGAAAATATTCCGCGCGTGCTCGTTGGAAATAAGGTCGAGATAACGTTGCCGGTGCCGGGCTTCGACGTCCTGCAGGCCGTGCCACTTCTCCGGCAACGGATGGAGCGACTTGCCGAGAAAGACGAATTTTTCCGCCTTGACCGAGGGCTCGCCGGTCTTGGTGGTGAAGCACTCACCCTCCACCCCGACGAAGTCGCCGATGTCGAGCAGCCCGTAGATCGCCACCGCTTCTTCACCGAGCGCCTTGTCCTGCAGGTAGACCTGCATGCGCCCGCTGTGGTCGCTCAAATCGAGAAAATGGCTCTTGCCCATGTCCCGCCGTGCGGTAACCCGGCCAGCCAGGGTGACTTTGCCCCCCTCGACAAACCCGGCCCGCACGTCGCCGACGTCGCCGGTCACGGGGAAAGCCGCCCCGTAAGCGGACACGCCGCGGCCCAGTAAAGCCGTGCGCTTTTCCAGACGCACCGCGGTCAGGTTGTTTACTTCACTCATCGGACGGCAGAGCATGCTTTTCCCGGCGCTTCCGCACCAGACGAAACTACCATGCGGTGGTCTCCCGGTTGCCGTCGCGATCGAGGAAACGACCGGCATCGCCCGGCGTGACGCGGTCGATGGTGGCGGCCAGACTGACCGCTGATTCGGCTACGGTGAGCGGTGCCTGAGGACCGCCCATTTCAGTCTTCACCCACCCCGGAGTGACCGCGACCACCGTGACACCGCGCGGACGCAATTCCGCGGCCATGGCCCGTGTGAGCATGTTCAGCGCGGCCTTCGACGCGCTGTAGCAATAATGTCGCGAATCCTCTTTCTGCGAAACAGACCCGGCCCGGGAACTCATATTGACCACGCGGGGGTGCGGGGCCGCGGTGAGCAGGGGGAGAAAAGCCCGAGTGACCCGGGCCACGCCGACCACGTTGACGGCAAACGCCTCGGCGAAGCGCTCCAGCGGCAGTTCCTCCAGGGTTTCGTTCCCCTCCTCCGGAAGCACTCCTGCGTTGTTGACCAGAACATCGATCGCCCGCAGTTGGCTGGCGGCCTCCTCGGCCGCCGACCTGACACTTTGGTCGCTGCACACGTCGAGAGGAACGATTTCGATCGAACCCGGCGCGGCACTCTGCGCCGCGGCGTGGAGACCATGAGCTCCGGCCGGATCGCGCGCGCCGGCCATGACACGCCAACCGCGCCGCGCCAACTCGCTGGCCAGCGCCAAGCCGATTCCCCGGCTGGCTCCGGTGATCAAAACTGCGCTCCCCTTCATGGACCCAACCTGCCACGGACCAAGGCCCATGCCAATGGCTGGCCGCAGCATCACCATGACGCGCACTTGCCAATGACCACCAGGTCCGGCAACTTCGCACATGCGCGCACGCACCCAATCTGCAAATCCGTCGGGAGCCCCCGCCTTTTGGGGTGCGCTGGCTGTCGCCACATGCGTGCTGATCGCCCTGCTTCTGGTTTTTCACGGCATCGTTCTTCCGCAGGCGCGTGAGAGAGACCTCAACCGAATCAAACTCTACATAGGGCTGGCCAAGCATCTGCTCGAAGCAGACGCAGTTGCCGGCGTCGGGACGGAGCAGACACTGGAAAAAATCCGCAAACTCGGCTTAACCAATCCGGAAATCCTCCCTCTCGAAAACATCCCCGTCAGAAAAAGTCCAAGCTATATTGCGCCACAGTCGCAAGTAGAGGCTTGGGAGATTTTCCGTGGCCCGGATGGGCAGGCGGCCGGAGTGGTCAGAATAACCAGGTGGGATGACACCACGCGGTGGGCCATCGGCATCCTGCGCATGGCTGCCGTAATACTCGCGGTCGGCGGTCTACTGGTCATCGCCGCAACCATTCTCATCACCTATTTACCGCTGACACTAAGCTTGCAGCGACTAGCAACCCTGACCCGGAGTAAATTCGGACTTCCGCCCGCCGACCATCGCCGCGGAGCCCAAAGCCCACTGCATGATCTCGAGCTGGCCCTGGAGACAGCAGCCGACAAAGTCTTGCGAGAGGACGGACAACGTCAGCGACTGCTGGAAAACCACGCCGAGGTGGCATGCCTAGGCACCACCGATGGGAGGCTGTTGGAAGTCAACAATGCCTATTGCCGCCTCTTTGGCAAAACACGGGAGCAGCTCATCGGCACCAGCTACTTGGACCTCATCCCTCCCGCCGATCGCACCGAGGTGGTCAACTCCCTGCTCAAGCTGTCTGCGCGACATCCTGCCAATACCATGACCCACCGCGCGCTCTCGCCCACTGGTAAAGTTCTTTGGCTGCGGTGGCGGGACTCGGCCATATTCGATGACGCAGGAAAGGTTAAAGAGGTCGCCTCTTTCGGTTTGGACGTTACCACGGAACACGAGCTGGCTGAACAAAATGAGCGTCAGCAACTCGCCTTTGCCCAGATGCAATCCCTGGCCCGCACCGGATGCCTTGCTTGGGACATCACCCGCGACAAGATGGACTGGACAGACGAGACCTGGCGACTTCTCGGACTCGACAAGCATGCCTCGCAACCATCTATGGACCACCTGCTCGCCGTCGTCACTCCCAGTGACCGTGGGC
>CAIZMQ010000163.1 GCA_903934135.1 uncultured Verrucomicrobiota bacterium | reverse complement strand
AGCGTAAAGGCCGGCCAGCGCATCGAGACCCGGCGAAACGGCAAGGACGATTACAGGCAGCGCGATGGAAACCACCAGCGGGATGGTCGGAACGCCGTGCACATTCAACCGGTTGAAGCTACGCGGCATTTCGCCGTCGTCCGACATCATGAACATCAGGCCGATGAGCGCGGCCACCGCCGTGTTGACCGCGCTGAAGAGCAGCACGGCGAACGTGATGCCGACAAACCATCCGAAGGCCTGTCCGATCTGCGGCCCTAGGGCCAGCCCCGCGTAGTGCTCGGCGGCGAAACGCAGGACATCGTCCTTTCGTTCGATAATCTCTCCTTGGAGTGAATGGGGAAGGGAAAGCACCGCCCATGCGAGCAGCGCCGTACCCAGGCTGACCTCGAGGGCAACCGGCAGGATGGATTTGGTCGCAGTATCACCGACGCGCGGATGCTCTGGCGTGGCTCCCTTGTCGAGTTTCATGACGCCGGTGAGATTGGCGATAGCCTCCACGCCACTGAGGGCGAGGATCACCCCGACGAAAGCGACCCAATTTGCTTGGAATGTGCCGTGCGGCAATTCCAGTTCCCGGATGGTCAGGTGGGGAAAGGCCAGCACAACTATGCCGATCACGGAGGCGACTACGGGCAATGCGAGGGCCACCGCGATCGACCCGCTGTGATGAGGTCCGAAGTAATTCAGCACGCCGAAAAACAAGATAACCACGATCGATGCGGGAAGGATCCATTCCGTGGGAAGACCCAAGTAGCTCAGCCCCGCCCAGGCACTCAGTGCTGCGGTGACGGTGAAATCCGCGATAAGCAGGAGGGCGCCGATCACGGCGAGCAGGCGCCCGTGCGGGCGTGCCGCGGAATACACGCCGCCGCCGCAGGGGAAGCAACGGCAGATGATGATGTAATTGAGCCCGACGATGAGGCTCAGCGCGCTGACCGCGAGGATGATGGGCAGCGAGGAAAATCCCATCGCGGCAAAAGCCAGACCGATGACGTAGGCTTTGCTCGTTCCCCAGTCGCCATAGAGCAGTGCCGCAGCGCGCGGCCAACCGAGATTGCGTGGACGGTGAATTTCCATGGATCCAATCAGTCCAACACGAGCTGCATGCCATCGCGGATCGCCTCGATAACTTCCTCCGGCTCGGAGGCCTGCTTAAGGCGGTCGGTCACGTATTCGCTGTCGACCAGTCCGACGATATCGGCGAGGAAGCGAGGCTGGATACGGGCCACGCTTTGCGGCGTGATGAGAAGAAAGATCATGTGGATGCGACCGGGCGTGATGGCGTCGGACAGCGAGATGGTTTTGCCGGTGCGGTCGGTGTCGGATTCATCGCTGATTTTGCCTACCAGTTCCTCCAAGACGTCTTCGAGCGTGATGATGCCGGTCCATGCGCCGCCCGGAGCAGGTTGGGACCGGAATCCCGACAGCGACCACCGCCACGTGGAAGGCGCGACGGACTGAATATTCTGACCTCATCAACGTGAAATCGTAGGGCCTGCCTGGCCCACAGACAAGTATCGCCCCGCCGGACTCCGGCTGGCCGACCCTGCGCCCCTCGGGTCAGGTTTCCCTTTGCCTTTCAGGTAATTGCCGATGTTTCCTGACAGCAGAAGAAGGCCGAAGGCAAGGAAAACGAGGGTCCGGATGCGAGCCGCCGGTTGCAGGGCGCTCCGCCAAAAAGAGCCGGGTGAATTGATTTGCGTCGGGGCTTTAGACGCCGGCCGGGGCAAGATCAATCCTCCGCCGGTCGGACACGAGACGATGGTGTGCCTGGCTCGTCTTAGTCCTGTTTTTCCGTCGCCCGCCGGTGCAGCACGGAGGCGATGACCGAGATAACGAGGATGGCCGCAACCACGACGAGGGACACCGTAGTGTCGATTTTCCACGCACTATGGGCCAGCGACATCTTGATGCCGACGAAAACCAAGATCACTCCGAGACCGTATTTGAGGAAGTGGAAGTAAGGCAGGATTCCCGATAGCGCGAAGTATAGCGCGCGCAGGCCGAGGATGGCGAAGACGTTCGAGGTGTAGATAATGAAGGTGTCCTGCGTTATGGCAAAGATGGCCGGGATGGAGTCGACGGCGAAGACCACGTCGGTGACCTCGATGCAGAGCAGAACGGCGAAGAGCGGCGTGGCGGCGCGCACGCCGTTCTGGCGGATGAAGAATTTCTGGCCGTGGAATTCCTTGGTCACCGGCATAAAACGCCGGAGCAATTTGAGTGCGATGTTTTTTTCGGGATCGATCGACTCGTGGTCACCCATGGCCATCTTGATGCCGGTGAAGATGAGCAGCGCGGCGAAGAAGTAGATGATCCAGCTGAAATTGCTGATCAAAGCCGCACCGGCGAAAATCATGGCTGCGCGCATGATAAGCGCACCGAAAATCCCCCAGAAGAGCACGCGGTGCTGGTATTGCGGCGGTATGCCGAAGTAAGTGAAGAGCACGGCGAAAACGAAGACGTTGTCGACCGAGAGCGACTTTTCGATGAGGTAACCGGTGAGGAATTCGGTGCCTTTCTGCGGTCCCATTTGGAAATACACCCAGACGTTGAATGCCAGGGCCATGGCAATCCACACGGCCGACCAGCCGAGTGCCTCCTTGATTGCGACCACGTGCGCCTTGCGGTGAAAAACGCCCAAGTCAAGGGCAAGCAAGGTGACGATGAAGGCGTTGAAGGCGACCCACCACATCAAAGGTATCTCATTCATTGTTTCGAAGTATAACGGGTGATTCTCGTGCTGTTTCGTTTGCTTCGCGACTGCACGGCGAGACCGGATGAAACGTGATCAAAGTAAGGGAGTCGCCGCGTCTCGGACAAGTACATACCGGTCCATCGAGCCGCATCCTGTGAATGCGCGCGTTGACTTCGGTGGCATCCGCGGATGGTTCCCGCATCACAGTATGACTCACAAGCACCTGCTGACCGTCTTTATGCTGACCTTGCTGGCCGGCCTCGGGACGGTTGTGGGGAGCTGCATCGCCTTCTTGGCCGAACGGACCGACCACGGTTTTCTTTCCGCGACCACAGGATTTTCCGTCGGCGTGATACTTTATGTTTCGTTCGTCGAAATTGTTCCCAAGGGTGAGGTGGTGCTGGCCGGGGTGGGCTACAGCGATGTCGTGGCGGCGCGGTCATGCCACGAGATCTGGTGGGACCGATCTTCGGCGCCGTGGCTGGTGCCATGGTTTACATCGGCCTCAATGAACTTCTCCCGACGAGTCGTGCCTGCGGCAAAGGGCTCGACAGTTTGCACGGCTTGGTCGGCGGGATGGTGGTGATGGCGCTGAGCCTGCTCCTGATGAGGTAGTCGCTTCGTCGGCAGAACCGAGTCTGCGAGGCGGCCCCTAGGGCGGTTTAAGATATTTTGAAACTGCTGCCACTCTGTGCCGCGCTGCACCAAGCGGTTCCGGCATTTTTGAAACTGCTATAGGTAAACGCCGACGCTAAACTTTCTGCAGCGGCGTCGCCCCCGATGCCGGTGTCTCGGGTTGCCTCAGACCGCAGTCTTGGGCAGATCCCCGAGGACCTCGCGCTTGATGCTCTTGCCGGTGCGCTTTGACCACCAGAGGACGATGGGTGCGGCGACGAAGATGGAGGAGTAAGTGCCGACGAGAATCCCGATGAGGATAGCCAAGGCGAAGTCACTCAAGACCGGGCCGCCGAGGAGGAAGAGAGCCGCGGTGGCGAGCAGCGTCGTGCCGCCGGTCAGGATGGTGCGGCCGAGGGTCTCGTTGAGGCACGCATTCATGATCTGCGAGACGGTGCCGCGGCGTCCGGACATGAGCCCTTCGCGGACGCGGTCGAAGACCACGATGGTGTCGTTGATCGAGTAGCCGGCGATGGTGAGCACGGCGCCGACCATAACGAGAGAAACTTCCCGGCCGAGGAGCGAGAAGACGCCGACGGTGATGATGATGTCATGGAGCAGGGCGACGAGGGCGCCGAGGGCAAAGGAGAATTCGAAACGCAGCGTCACGTAGATGAGGATGCCGAGCAGGCCAAGGGCCAGTGCGAAGAGCGAGCGCCCGGCCAGTTCCTTGCCGACGCGTGGGCCCACGGTGTCGGTCTGTTCGATGGTCAGGCCGGCATCGGGGAAGTCCTGTTGAAGTTTGGCCACGACGGCATCCGCCGTGCCGAAACGGCTCTGCACGGTGATGAGTTCGCGGCCCTCTTCCGTCGAAGCTTGCAGGGTGGTTTCGCCCAGGTTGGCGGATTCGACGCTGCGGCGCAGGTCGGTCAGCGGGACGTTTTTGTCGGTGCCGAGCATGACAAGATCGCCGCCGGTGAAGTCGACGCCGAAGTTTTTCTCTCCGCGCCAGGCAAAGAACCCGACCGACCCGAGAATGAGGACAAGAGACGCGGCGAGTGCGATGTGGCGTTTGCCGAGGAAATCGATGCTGTGGGACGGAATCCAGTTGAGCATGCGCAACTTTTTCAGTCCGAAATTGTCCAGCATGAACCCGAAGGCCGTGCGGGTGAAAAGCAGCGCCGAGAACATCGAGGCGATGATGCCGAGAGTCAGGGTGATGGCGAAACCCTTGACCGGGCCGGTGGCCTGCCAGAAAAGAATGGCCGAGGTGATCAGCGTGGTCACGTTGGCGTCGAAGATGGCGGAGAAGGCTTTGTTGTAGGCCGAATTGACCGCGGCCCCGAGCGACTTGCCCTCCGCCATTTCCTCGCGGAGGCGCTCGTAGATGAGGACGTTGGCATCGATGGCCATGCCGATGGTCAGGATGATGCCGGCGATACCGGGCAGGGTGAGGACGAAATTGAACATGCTCATCGCCCCGAAGAGGAGGATGAGGTTGACCGCCAGGGCCAAACAGGCGACGAGGCCGGCCAACCGGTAATAAAACAGAACAAAAAGGAGGGTGAGGGCCAGTCCGAGAATACCGGCGCCGACGCCGCTGCGGATGGAGTCCGCTCCGAGCGAAGAGGAAACGCTGCGAGTCTCTTCGATCTCGACCGGCGTCTTGAGCGGGTTCTCGAGAACGCTGGCGAGGTTGCGGGCCTCTTCGTCCGAGAAGCGTCCGGTGATGACGGCCTCGCCGCCATAAATGGGTTGGCGGATGTTCGGGGCGCTCTGCACATCACCGTCGAGCATGATGGCGAGGCGCTGGCCGACGTTGTTGGCCGTGAGGTCGCCGAAGATTGTGCCGCCCTCGCTGTCGAGGGTCATGGCCACGCCGTAACCCTGAACATCGTAAAACGGATTGGCTGCCGTGACGCGGTCACCGGTGAGGTCGGCGCGCTGTTTGACCAGCAAGCGCACAGTCTGTTCCTTGCCTTCGACCACTTCGGCATACTCCTTGACGACATATCCGGGCGGAAGGACCCCTTGTCCGGCGTCAACTTGTGCCAGGACGGAGTCACTCTGCGGGTGAACGAGGGCGAACTCGAGTTTTGCCACGCGCTGGAGTTGCTCGCGGGTCCGGGAGAGTTGTTCCGTGTCGAGCCCGGGAATCTGGACCAGGATGCGGTCGCGGCCTTGGGCCGCAATGACCGGTTCGCTCACGCCGAATTGGTCCACCCGTTTGCGGATGACCTCGATGGCCTGATCGAGGGTCGTCGGGGTGATTTCCTCGCCGTCTTGGCCGACCAGACGGAGGAGGAACGAAGTGCCGCCCTGCAGGTCGAGACCGAGACGGATTTTCTTCTCCGGTGGTATGACCGCTTCGAGGCAGAAAGTGAGGAGCAGGACGGTGAGGACGAGCCCGATCATCCGCTTGCGGAGCGAGAGGTCGGTGAAGAAATACCAGATAAACAGGCCCAGAAGGAGCAGGCCGAAGGCGAAAGTGAGGGTCGGGCTCATGGTTTGGTGGTGGCGCGAGGTCGGACGCGCGGAGGGATCAGTCTTCGGTGGACTTGGTCACCGAAACAACGGCCGCTTTGTCCATTTCGATTTTCACGTTATCGGCGACCTTGAGGAGGATGGTTGATTCTTTGACGTTGGCCACGATGCCGTGGATTCCCCCGCCGGTGATGACTTTGTCACCTGTTTTGATCGCGGTCACGAGCTTCTGGTGCTCCTTCTGTTTTTTCTGCTGCGGGCGGATGAGAAGGAAGTAAAAGAGGACCGCGATGATGATGAGCGGGAGGAACTGAAAAAGCACCGGTGGCTGCTCGGGGGCGCCGGGTGCGGCTTGGGCGAGAAAAGTCATGAATTCCATAGAGTCGCGCAGGGTAGGCGAGGCGCGGGGCGGATCCAAGGAATTTGCGGACCCCTTCTTTGGACTTTGCGGGGCGGGAGCGGGCCGGTAGTAAGAGCCCCCGGATGACGGAGCTTGAACTTCCTGGCTGGGAATTGGTGCGCCGCGGCAAAGTCCGCGAGGTCTACGCGAGGGAGGATCGCGTGCTTTTGGTGGCGAGCGACCGTCTCTCCGCCTTCGATTGCATCTTGCCCGACCCAATCCCGGGCAAGGGGGAGTTGCTGACCCAGCTCTCCGCTTTTTGGTTCCGACGGCTGGACTTCATGCCGAATCATCTCCTTTCGGCGGACTTTGCCACCTTTCCAGCCGAGTTGCAGCTCTTTGCCGGCGACTTGGCCGGTCGCGCCATGCTCTGCCGCAAGACGGAGCCCCTGCCCGTCGAATGTGTCGTCCGCGGTTATCTGGCCGGTGCGGCTTGGGAGGAATACCGGGAACACGGGACGGTGGGTGGACATGACGTGCCGCGCGGACTGCGCGAGGCATCCAAACTTCCCCAACCCCTCTTCACCCCGACAACAAAGGCATCCGAGGGTCATGACGTAGCGATTACCTGGGAAAAATGCCGCCGCCTGCTCGGCGATGATCTCGCCCACGCGGTGCGCGAGGCCAGCTTCGAGGTCTACGACTACGGCCGGGTACAGGCCGCGCGGGCCGGCGTGATCATCGCCGACACCAAGTTCGAATTCGGGTTGCTCGGCGAAGAACTTTTGCTCATCGACGAATGCCTCACCCCCGACTCCTCGCGTTTCTGGCCGGCCGAGGCATGGAATCCGGGCCAGCATCCTCCGAGTTTCGACAAACAATTCGTGCGGGACTGGTTGTTGCAATCCGGTTGGGACCGTCAGCCGCCCGCTCCGCACTTGCCGCCGGAAATCATCGCGCAGACCGCAGCGAAATACCAGGAGGCCTACGAACGCCTCGCGCTCGGCCGCCACCCGGAGTGAACGCGGAGATCGACCAATTCATCCTGTATCTCGCCACCGAGCGGGGACTTTCCGACAACTACCAACTGAGCACGCGGTCCTCGCTTGAACTTTTCGCCCATTGGTCGGGGGAGGCCGGTCTTGGCGCGGTTTGGTCGGCGGTGACCCCCGAGCAAATCGGCGAATTCCTCGGCTGGCGCAAAAGGGGCGGTGCCGCCGCGGCGACCATCCGCCTTCATGCCGTGGCCTTGCGCATTTTTTTCCGCTTCCTTGTGCAGCGCAGGATGCTCGAAGGTGATCCGACCGAATTCCTCGGCGTCCCGAAGGTCGAGCGCTACTTGCCCGAAACACTCTCCCCACCGGAGGTAACCCGCCTGATCCAAGCGGCGGCCGGCGGGACTCCGCTCGAAAGGCGCGACCGCGCGATCGTCGAATTGCTTTACGCCAGCGGGTTGCGCGTTTCCGAACTCTGCCACGCGCGTCTGGAAAACCTCGATCTGGAGCACGGCTTCATCCGCGTGGTCGGTAAAGGGAACAAGCAGCGGTTGGTGCCGGTCGGCTCGGGTGCGCGGCAGGCGCTGGAGCGCTACCTGTCCTCCGGCCGCCCGGAATTGGTCGGCCCGAAAACGGGCGGCGAAGTGTTTTTGTCCGTGCGGGGGAAAAAGTTGACCAACCAGCGCATCTGGCAACTGCTCGGGGAGTTGGCTGCCCGGGCCGGCTTGGAGAAAAATGTCCATCCGCACATGCTGCGGCACTCCTTCGCCACCCATTTGCTCCAAGGTGGCGCCGACTTGAGGATCATTCAGGAAATGCTCGGCCATGCCGACATTTCGACCACCCAAGTTTACACGCATGTCGACACGCGCGGCCTGCAATCGGCGCACCGCCAGTTCCATCCGCGCGCCAAAAAGTAAAGCGTGCCGCCCGCGCGGGATTGGGCAATCCTCCGACCATGTCCACCTACGCCACGCCCGTCTCCGATTTGGCCGCGCGGGAGCAGAGCTCCTTCCTTGTCCGGGTTTACGCGCACCTCATCCTCGCCGTCCTCCTTTTTGTCGGCTTGGAGGTTTGGTTTTTCCGCAGCGGGCTGGCCAACAACGTGCTGCAAATCTTTTCCGGCGTCTCCTGGCTCGTCGTGCTCGGTGGCTTCATGCTCCTTTCGTGGGTCGCCACGCTGATCGCCGTGCCTTCGGTCTCACGGCCGTTGCAATACCTCGGGTTTTTCCTCTACGTGCTCCTGCAGGCGCTCATCACCGTCCCGCTGCTGGCCGCGGCGGACAGCGCGGCGCCGGGGGTCATTGCCAGTGCGGCGCAAGCCACGATCGGAGGGTTCCTGCTCCTCACGGCGGTGGTGGTGACCACCGGGAGAAACTTCTCCTTTCTGCGCACTTTTCTCATCTGGGGCGGATTGTTTGGTTTGGCGGCCATTGTCTGTGCTGTCCTCTTCAAGTTCGATCTGGGGACATGGTTCAGTGTGGCCATGATCGTGCTGGCCGGCGGGTCGGTGCTCTACACGACATCGAATGTCATGCGGGGATTCCCGCCGAATGCCGACGTGGCGGCCTCGATCCAGCTTTTCGCCGGCATGGCCATGATGTTCTGGTATGTCCTGCGCCTCTTCATGGCGCGGCGCTGAGTTTGGTGCAGAAGGTGGATCGCGCCGTCCCGGCGCGATTAATCGTGTGGCTTATCGCGATAGGGACATCGCGATCCACCTCAGAGAGCGACGTACCATTGCCAATCGTCGGGACTGGCACAGAGATGTTTGACGACCGGATTGCGGCGGATGTAGTCGTATTTCAAATTGGCTTCGGCCTCGTTGCGCAGACGGTGGTCGAAGAAGTTGTCCTGCCAGGCAATTCCGTGCTCTTTGGTATGGTATCTTTTCCACTGGCCGATGACGCGTGACATCGATTCCTGCGCTGGGAAGGACAAGATGGCGTGCAGATGATCGGGCATGAGCAGGAAAATTGTCGCATGCCAGCGCTGCCGGT
>CAIZMQ010000162.1 GCA_903934135.1 uncultured Verrucomicrobiota bacterium | reverse complement strand
TTCCTACAACAACATCCTCGATATCACGGCCGCCGTGGATCTCATCGCGGAATTCACCGAGCCGACGGTGGGCATCCTCAAACACACCAACCCGTGCGGGGTGGGGAGCGGCGGGGATCTTCTCTCCGCTTGGGACAAGGCCTTCGCGACCGACCGGCAGGCTCCGTTTGGCGGGATCATCATTGTCAACCGGCCGATGACCGAGGCGTTGGCCGGCGCCATTGCCGGCATCTTCAGCGAGGTCATCATCGCGCCGGATTTTCCGCCCGCCGCGCTGGACATCCTGCAAAAAAAGAAAAACCTGCGCCTGATGAAACTCCGGAGCTTGCCGGAGGCGGCCGCGCGCGACGTGCGTTCGGTCGTAGGTGGTCTCCTCGTGCAGGACCACGACGCGAGAAGTGAGGAGTTGCCCGGGAGCAAGTTGGCCACTCGTCGCGCCCCCACGCCGGAGGAACAGCGGGCCATGGACTTCGGATGGAAGGTGGTCAAACACGTGAAATCCAACGCCATTGTCTTTGCCGGTCCGGACCGGACGCTCGGGATCGGCGCCGGCCAGATGTCGCGGGTTGATTCGGTGCGGATTGCGGTGTGGAAAGCGGGTGAAGCGGGCTTGCCCTTGGCGGGCAGTGCGGTGGCCAGCGACGCTTTTTTCCCGTTTCCCGACGGACTGATTGCCGCTGCCGCCGCGGGCGCAACGGCGGCTATCCAGCCGGGTGGCTCGGTGCGCGACGAAGAGGTGATCCAAGCGGCCGACGAGCGCGGCCTGGCCATGGTTCTGACCGGGAAACGCCACTTCCGGCATTAATTCCTCCGCATCCTGCCACGGGTTGGTTTAGATTGCGCGGGTGACCTACCAAGTCTTCGCCCGCAAGTACCGCCCCCAGCTGTTTGAGGAAGTCCTTGGCCAGGACACCGTGGTGCGCACTCTGCGCAATGCGATCAAGAACGGACGCCTGGCCCATGCTTACCTTTTTGTCGGTCCGCGCGGGGTGGGCAAGACCTCGACCGCCCGCATTTTTGCCAAGGCGCTGAATTGCGTGAAGGGGCCGACCGAGACGCCCTGCGGCCAATGTGACCCGTGCCGTGAAATCACGGCCGGCAACAGCCTCGATGTTCTCGAGATCGACGGGGCCAGCAACAACGGCGTCGAGCAGGTGCGCGAGTTGCGCGAGAATGTCCGCTTCCTGCCCACGCGAGGCCAGTTCCGTATCTACCTGATCGACGAGGTGCACATGCTGAGCGGACCGGCCTTCAACGCCCTGCTCAAAACCCTCGAAGAGCCACCGCCGCACGTGAAATTCCTCTTCGCCACGACCGAGGCGCACAAGTTGCCCGCCACCATCATCAGCCGTTGCCAGCGTTTCGACCTCCAGCCGATCCGCGACGAAGTGGCGGCGAAGCATTTGCTGGCCATCGCGAAGCAAGAGAAGGTGGCGCTCGATCCCGCGGCCGCGGAGGTCATTGCCCGCGCTTCCGAGGGCGGCATGCGGGACGCGGAGTCGATGCTCGACCAAGTGGTTTCCTTCTGCGGGGACAAGGTGGCGGAAGAAGATGTCCTTTCCATTTTTGGTTTTGCCTCGGCCGAGGATGTGGCGTCACTCGGGGGGCACATCCTGGCGGGCGATGCCGCGTCAGCGCTCAACCTCGTGGCGGCGCAAGGCGAGGCGGGCAAGGATCTGGGACGGCTCTTGGCCGATTTGGTTGCCCTGACACGCGACCTGCTGGTCGGCGAGGTCACGGCCAAGGAATTACCGGGCCGGCGGGGCGAATTGCTGGCGCCTTTGCGCGGACGCTCCACGCCGCGCAAGCTGACCGAGCTGCTCGAGATTCTTTCCTCCGCGGAGGCCGGCCTGCGTTTCACTCCGGACAAAAAGCTTCCCTTGGAAGTCGCGGTGATCAAGGGGATCCACCTCCTTCACACCGCGGACCTTGACGAGGTGCTGGGAGCCTTGGCCGGCTTGGGCGATGGCGTTGCCGTGGCTCCGTCCGCCCCACGCCCCGCTTCCCGTGCTGCGGTGCCCCAGGCCGCCGTCAAGGTGGCCGCCAAACCGGCGGCAGCTCCCGTCTCCGCCGATTCGCGCGCCACGTGGCAGCGGATCGTCGGCGACATCGTGGCCAAACAACCGCTGCGCAGCGCATGGCTCGATAAGGCCGGTGAGGTGGCCGAGGAAGATGGCGTCCTGCGGGTGGTCTTCCCGAGTGATCAGGAAAAGCAGTTGAAGACACCGCCGGTCAAGGAGCAGGGCAAAATCATCGAGGAATTGTGGAAGCAGTCGACCGGTCGCGCCATCGTCTTCCGACCCGAAGCAACGGGTGCGGTCAGTGCCCCGACCGCGCCTCCGGCCTCCACCTCGCCGACGGCTGAAAATTTTGCAAACGATGCGGGTATCGAGGCGGCCATCGAGCTGTTTGGTGCCACGCTCGAACCGGAGGAAAAATCATGAACATCCAGAAAATGATGAAAGAGGCGCAAAAAATGCAGGAGCGCCTGGCCCAAGCCCAAACCGATCTTGCCTCGCAGGAATTGGAGGTGTCGTCCGGCGGCGGCAAAGTCACGGTCACGGCCAACGGATCGGGTGAGATCACCGCGGTGAAAATTTCCAAGGACGTGGTCGATCCCGAGGATGTCGAAATGCTCGAGGACCTCGTGCTTTCCGGCGTCCGGGAGGCGCAGGAAGCCGCGCGCAAGCTGCAAGCCGACACCATGGGCAAAGTGACCGGCGGCTTGGGCGGGTTGCCTGGTTTGGGATTGTGATTTGAGCAATGCTCCCGGCGCGCCGGGGACGTCGCGCCCTGCCTTGCCGTGGTAGCGCGGGGCCTCCGGACCCGCCGCGGGTTGCGCTGCGCTTTACCGGGGGGGTGCTACCGGCTCAATTCGAGCATGCGGCGGAGAGGCAATTCGGCGCGGGCGCGGAGGTCCTCCGCTATGACAATCTGGGGCGACAGGTCGCGCAGGCAGTCGCGCAGTTTCTCCAGCGTGTTCATTTTCATGTAACGGCAGTCGGCGCAGGCGCAGTGGTCGGTTGGACCGGGGATGAAGGTTTTTTCCGGGATCTCGCGGCGCAGCCGGTGAAGCATGCCGGATTCGGTGACGATGATGAAGGCTTGGGCGGGAGATTGCCGGCAGTAGCTGACCATTTTCTCGGTCGAGCACACTTCGTCGGCCAGAATGCGCACGGCATGCGTGCACTCGGGGTGAGCGACAACCGGGGCGGCGGGGTATGCCGCGCGGATTTTTTCGATGCTTTGACGGGTGAATTCAACGTGGACGTAGCAGTTGCCCTGCCAGAGCGTCATGGGACGTCCGGTTTGTTCGGTGACCCACGCGCCCAGGTTTTCGTCCGGGACAAAGAGGATGTTGCGGTTGGCGGGGACACTTTCGACAATTTTCGCCGCGTTGCCGCTGGTGCAGATGACATCGGAAAGCGCTTTCACCCCGGCCGAGCAATTGATGTAGGCGACGACGTAAAAATTCTCCGCGGCATGCTCCTTGAGGTAAGCGGCCAGTTTGTCGGGCGGGCATGAATCGCTGAGCGAGCAGCCTGCTTCGAGGTCGGGAATGACCACCGTTTTGCCGGGGTTGACGATTTTCGCCGTCTCGCCCATGAAATGGACCCCGCAGAAAGCGATGACGTCGGCCTCGGTCTCGGCCGCCCGGTAGGCCAACCCGAGCGAATCACCCACGTGGTCGGCCAGTTCCTGGATTTCGGCCACCTGATAGTTGTGGGCGAGAATGACCGCGTTGCGCTCGCTTTTCAGGCGTTTGATTTCGTCGGCCAGAAACATGGGGCTACTATGACGCCACGGGTGCGCCGGGGCAATCAGAGGACAAGGCCGTCGAGGTCGGCCGGTGCGCCGACCGAGCGGACTTCGGTCCCTTGGCGAATCCGGGCTATCATCCCGGCGAGTGTTGTTCCGGGACCGAGTTCGAGGAAGGTGTCGCATCCTTCGTGGTCGAGGAGACAGGTCACGCATTCTGCCCAGCGCACGCTGCCGGTGACCTGGTCGGCGAGCGAGCGGCGGATGTCGTCCGCCGTTTGCACCGGCTTGGCATCGACATTGCAGACCACGGGAAAACGCGGTTCGTGCAGCGGGGTCTGCAGGAGTACTTCGCCGAGACGTTCGTAGGCCGGTTGCATGAGACGTGAGTGAAAGGCGCCAGCCACCTTGAGTTCCACCGCCTTGCGGATGCCGTAGTCCTTGGCCATGCCCACCGCGAGGGAGACCTTGCCAGCCTCGCCGGAAATGACAATTTGTCCCGGGGAATTGATGTTGGCCACGTCGACATCGGTGGCCGCCGCCAAGTCACGGACGACATTTTCATCCACGCCGATCATGGCGGCCATCGCCCCTTGGGTCGCCTCGCAGGCCTCCTGCATGAATTGTCCGCGCTGGGCCACGAGGCGCAGCCCGGTCGCGAAATCGAAGGTACCGGCGGCGGCATGGGCCGTGAATTCGCCGAGGGAAAGCCCCGCGCCGCCGGCCACCGGAAAATCCCCCAGTTTCTCCCGCACCACGGCGAGGGCGGCCAGGCCGTGGACAAAGAGCGCGGGCTGGCAAATGGAAGTCTTGGTCAGTTCCTCCGCAGGACCTTCCCAGCAGAATTTGCTCAACGGCCAGCCAAGGATTTCATCAGCCTGACGAAAAATCTCCCCAGCCACCGGGAATTCGGCAGCCAGTTCTTTCCCCATCCCCACGGCCTGCGCGCCTTGGCCGGGGAAAATGAGGGCAATTTTTCGGGTGGTCATGAGAATTCAGCGCGTCCTGATATCCCATGGCTAATCGAATTCTCCCGGTGAAGGCAATGTCGGTCTCCCGGTCGTTCCAAGAAATATTTTGGCGGACAACTCCGGATCTGGCTGTCCAGCCGGCCGGGGCGAAGGGACGTGGCCTTCCCGCGTGGCGGTCCTCTCCGGAGTGCGGTCGGTGGATAACTTTTTTCACCCTCTATGACAAACGATCTCCAGCCTCCGTGCTTCGCCCGCCGAATGTGGCCGCCACGCTAACCACCCGAAGCCAGTTGTCTTGGACCGTGCTGCGGGTGAAACAAAGTCATAAGAGGTCATAGGCCAGCGATGTTTTGCGCCCCGGCCCGCGGCGCGGAAAAGAACCGCAGGCAAAACTTTCAAGCCCGCCCGTCAGGACAATGGCAAGAAATCGTTCTCAATGCGTAATATTTAGCCTTGGGGGCCAAGGACTTGCCAACAAAACGGAAAAATCTGTGCTGCAGGCTCTTTTTCTCTTGCGCGTACATGCTTCCTCGCTTTTAATTCTGCCAATGAACGCACGACCAAACCCCACCACTTTCATCGCTCTCGCTGCCGTGACCCTTGCTTTGGTCACGACTTCCTTTGCGCAGTCGAAGAATTATTCCAGTGGGACGCACAACATCACGCCCGCCAACGTCGCCACGACCACACTAAACGGGGTGATCAATTCGGTGTCGAATACGGCGATCGTGAATATTACCGCTCCCAATGTCACGGTTACCACCTTTAGCGGCGGAACAATCTCAGCGGGCGCGGCCAGCGGAACTGCTTCCTCCGTTCCCGTCACGATCGGCACATGGACGGGAAGCGCAACGTCGGGCCAGGGAGGCAATGTCAAAGTCCTGACAACAGGCAACCTTACTATTTCTGCCTTGGGCAGCAATCCAGTCAGGAACCTCACCGTGTCCGGAGGCTCTCTCAGCTTGCCCAACAGTGCCCTCATCGTCAGAGAAACGTTTACCATGAGCGGCGGTTCGCTCAGCGGCGGCTCGATTAGCGCCAACAGATTCACTCTTTCTGCGGGCACAATCGGTGCAAGTCTTACCGGTTCCAGCGCCCTGACCAAAACCGGGGCCGGAACGTTGACTTTGAATGGTGCGGCCAACAACTACTCCGGTCTCACCACGGTGACTGCGGGAACCTTGGTCATTGGCTCTGCCAGCGGACTGCCTGCCAATCGCGCGCTCACCGTCAACGGCGGAACACTCAATTTGGGCGGAACAAGCGCAACCCTCACGACCGTTACGGTAAGCCGCGGGACGATCTCCAACGGTGCCATTTCCGCCTCGTCGGCCTACAGTGTCTCCGGAGGCACGATCAATGCCGATCTGGGTGGCGCTGCCGCCCTGACCAAAACAGGGACCGGTACGGCCATCCTCACGGGAGTCAACACCTACACCGGCAATGGCGGCACCACGACAGTCAGTGCCGGAACGCTGCAAGTTTCTGCCAGCAGTCTGCCAGGCAACGTGGTCAACAATGCCGTTCTCACCTTTAACCAGTCGACCTCGGCAAGCTATACGGGAGTTATCAATGGCAAAGGCCGGCTGACGAAAACTGGCGGCGGGACTCTGACCCTGACCGGCGCCAACGTGTATACTGGAGGCACGACGATCAGTGAGGGCACCCTTGCCGTTTCGGCAGGCACTTTGCCTTCGCCGCTCGGTACGGCAACCATCGTCAACAACGCCACTCTGTCGTTTAACAACGACGGATCACAAGTGACCTTTGCCGCTCCCGTCAGCGGAAGAGGCGCGTTTGTCAAAACCGGCACCGGTGCCGTCGTCCTCTCGGGGGCCAATACTTACACCGGCGGCACGACCGTTTCAGCTGGCATCCTGGCCGGCTCCCCGCGGAGTTTGCGCGGTGCCATCGCCAACAGTGGCACCGTTGTTATCGACACCTCATCGTTGTCAGGCACCCAAAGCGGAGTGATTAGTGGGTCGGGCAATTTGATCAAGACTGGCTCCGGCACATTAACCCTCACGGGTGCCAACACTTACGCTGGAGGCACTGAGGTTACCGGCGGCACCTTGACCGGGTCCTCGGTCAGCTTGCCGGGAGACATCGTCGCCACTGCCGGCGTGGTCACCTTCAATCAGGCGGCTGCTGGAACTTACGCCGGCAACATCAGCGGTGCCGGATCCTTCGTCAAATTGGGTGCTGGCGTTCTGACCATGACCGGGACCAACACCTTCCTCGGTGGTACGACCGTCAGTGCCGGCACCTTGCAGGGCAACGCGGCGAATCTCCAAGGTTCGATTGTCAACAACGCCAACGTGGATTTTAATCAATCGAGCAGTGCCGAGTACGCCGGAATCATGAGCGGTCGCGGCCGACTGACCAAAACTGGCACCGGCACGCTCACCTTGAGTGGAGACAATATTTACACTGGGGGCACCACCGTCAGTGCCGGTGTCCTCGCCGGAACAGTGATCAGCTTGCAAGGCAGCATCGTGAACAACGCCCAAGTGCAAATGACGGAAGCATCCCAAGGCACTTACTTGGGAGCGATGAGTGGCATCGGTGTTTTCACCAAACTGGGTGCGGGAACCTTGACCCTGACGGGTGCTAACACCTACAGGGGCGGTACTGTTGTGAGCGCCGGCACGTTGTCCGGTTCCACGCGCAGCGTGCAGGGTAACATTACGAACAACGGCGCCGTACAGTTCGAGCAGACCAGCGCAGGGACTTACGCTGGCGCGATGTCCGGCACCGGCCAACTGATCAAAGTTGGCAGTGGCGCCCTCACCTTGTCCGGAGCCAACAATTACACCGGAGGAACCACGGTCTCCGCCGGCAGCTTGACCGGCACGGCG
>CAIZMQ010000161.1 GCA_903934135.1 uncultured Verrucomicrobiota bacterium | reverse complement strand
GCCTCTATGCAGATGTGAAGGAACACGACGTTTGTCGCGGTTCTTCTTTGAAATTTTGACGACGGAATGATCGGCAGAAGCCGGCCCGCGCATGCGCGGATCGTGTTCTGGTGATCATAGCGCAGTGGAACCACCCGTTCCCATCCCGAACACGGAAGTGAAACGCTGCAGCCCCGATGGTAGTGCTCCTCTAGGTTGCGCGAGAGTAGGACGTTGCCAGAATCCACCCTCCCCATGGTTTTCCATGGGGAGGGTTTTTTATTACCCCACGGTCAATTACCAGGGAGGGACCCTCTAACCCCATTGATCGGGCATGTTCGCGATGTAAAACCGCGCGCGTTGGTAGCGGCAGCAGACAAGTTGATCAGATCAACTGGTGGCTCTCCGGTTGCAGGACGACTTCGGCCAGAACAAGGTGTGGTGGAGCGTCGATGGCTTGGAGAATAAGGTCGGCCGCGGTGGCGACCGGGATCATTTTGTCGCGTTGCACCGCCATGTTGATTTCATCCCAGAACGGGGAATCGACGCCGCCAAGAAAAAAGAGACAGAACCGGACGCCGCTGCGCTGGTATTCTTGGGCCAAGGTCTTAATCAGTCCGGTTACCCCGAATTTGCTCGCGATGTAGGCGGCGGCGTTTTTCATCACTGCTTTGCCGAGGATACCGGGGAGGGTGATGAAGAGGCCGTGCTTTTGCGCAGCCATCACTTTGCAGGCGGCTTGGGCCACAAGAAATGTCCCGCGCAAGTTGGTGTTGACGACTTTGCTAAATTCCGCGTCGGTGGTATCGGCTGCGGGTTTGATCAGACCGATGCCGGCGCAATGGACCACGCAATCGATCCCGCCCATGGATTCGGCGGCTTTGGTCACGATGGCTTCGGCGGCATGGGGCACCGTGAGGTCGGAGGCGAAACTTTCCACCAAAGACGCTCCGGTGCAGAGAGAGGCGACGTCAGAGAGCTTCGACTCGGAGCGTCCATGCAGGGTCAATTTGGCCCCGCGAGAGGCCAGGCGGATGGCAACTGCGCGGCCGATGCCGCTTGATGCGCCGGTGATGAGGAATTTATCCATGGCTTGAGATTAACGTTTGGTTCCGGGAAATGGAGACAGGAAAAGGCAAGCCACGGATTGAAGAAGATGAAAGAGGATAAGTTTTGTGCCGGCTGACACCGGCACAAAACAGTGTCTTCCGGAACGTATTGACCTGATCGCGTGTCAACGCGATCAGGTCTTATCCTAGCCGTTTATCCTCTTCTATCCGTGGCTTATGAATCTTGCAGCTTAAGTTTCGAGAGGATGCTGAAGTCTTCGAGGGTGGTGGTGTCACCTTTGACTTCTTTGCCGCTGGCAATTTCTTTGAGAATGCGGCGCATGATTTTTCCACTGCGTGTCTTGGGCAGGGCTTCGGCGAAATGGATGTCGTCCGGTTTGGCGATGGCGCCGATGGCGTTCCCGACGTGTTTACGGAGTTTTTCGCGCAACTCGGGACTGGGTTTTTCGCCTCCCTTGAGTGTGACGAAGGCGACGACCGCCTGACCTTTGATCTCGTGGGGGCGTCCAACCACGGCGGCTTCGGCCACCGAGTGGTGGCTGACCAGCGCACTTTCGATTTCTGACGTGCCGAGGCGGTGGCCGGCTACGTTGAGTACGTCATCGATACGGCCGACGATCCAGAAATAGCCGTCCTTGTCCCGGCGGGCACCGTCACCGGTGAAATAGAACCCTGGGATTTCGCTCCAATAGGTTTTCTTATACCTGGTGCGGTCACCGTAAATGGTGCGCAGCATGGAAGGCCATGGTTTGCGGATGACGAGTTTGCCACCCATGTTGGGTCCGACTTCCTTGCCTTTGTCATCGACAACCGCAGCATCGATGCCGAAGAACGGGAGGGTCGCGGTGCCGGGTTTGAGCGGGGTCGCCCCGGGCAGCGGGGAAATCATGATCGCGCCGGTTTCGGTCTGCCACCAAGTGTCGACGATGGGACAACGTCCGGCGCCGATCTTTTGGTGATACCACATCCAAGCCTCGGGATTGATCGGCTCGCCGACCGTGCCGAGAAGGCGGAGCGAAGAGAGGTCGTGTTTATCGACCCATTCGTCGCCCCATTTGATGAAGGCGCGGATGGCGGTCGGTGCGGTGTAAAAAACGGTTACGCCATAATTCTCGATGATGCGCCAGAAACGGTCAGGGTCGGGCCAGTTCGGCGCGCCTTCATACATCAGGCAAGTCGCGCCATTGGCCAGCGGACCGTAGACTAGGTAGCTGTGGCCAGTGATCCAGCCGACGTCGGCGCTGCACCAATAGATGTCGTCCTCTCGAAGATCGAAAACATATTTCGTCGTGGTGTAGGCCTGGGTGAGGTAACCGGCTGTGGTGTGGAGGATGCCCTTGGGTTTTCCGGTCGAGCCGCTGGTGTAGAGAATGAAGAGCGGGTGCTCGCTGTCGTGGTGGACAACCGGGCAGTCGGCATTGACGTATTCCAATTCGCGGTGCCACCAGACGTCGCGTCCTTCTTGGATATGGATCTCATTGTTGGCGCGGCGGAAGACGATCACCTTCTTAATCGTCGTTTCACCGGCCAGCGCGGCATCGACATTGTGCTTGAGCGGAACGATGGCGCCGCGGCGGTAGCCACCGTCGGCCGTGACCACGCAGGTTGCGCCGCAGTCGGCGATGCGGTCGCGGATACTGTCCGCACTGAACCCGCCGAAGATGACCGAGTGCACCGCGCCGATCCGTGCGCAAGCCAGCATGGCAATGGCGGCTTCAGGCACGAGCGGCATGTAGATGATGACTCGGTCGCCCTTTTTCACCCCGTTGCGTTTGAGGATATTGGCAAAGAGACAAACCTCGCGCTGGAGTTGTCCGTAAGTGAGGGTGCGCTTTTCACCCGGTTCGCCTTCCCAGATGATGGCGGCTTTGTTTTTCCGGTCGCCCATGGCGTGGCGGTCAACGCAATTTTCCGCGACGTTGAGCGTGCCTCCGTCGAACCAGCGGGCGAAGGGGACCTTCCACTTCAAGACCGATTTCCATTTGCGGCCCCATTGGAGTTCGGCCGCCTCTTTGGCCCAAAATTTCTGCGGGTTTTTGATCGAGGCAGCATGGAGGCGCTTGTAGTCCGCGAGATTTTTCACCCGCGCCTTTTTGCTAAATTCGCGGGAAGGCTTGATCACGCGGTTTTCGACCAGGTGGGATTCGATGTTTTGGGTCATGGTGATTGGGAAAAAATGAGTCTGCTGAAGCGGTCCCCGGGGTTACAGCCGAAAAAGCTCGGGTTGGGCCAGGACATTCCCGGTGAACGGGGCGCGTCCGTCAAGAAAGCGGAAGCGCCGGTCATAACGGCCGCCCGCCTGTGTCTTGCAGCAGAGCAAACAAGCTTCGCGGCGCCGGAAGGGACGAACGCGCGCCACTTCGCGGAGGCAGGTGGGGCAGTGGTAAAAATAATTACGGGCCACGCGGCGAGGGGCAGCGAGCGGGAGGGTGTGACAGCGCTTTTCGGCCCCGAGGCCGAGATCGCGGCAGGCCAGGCGCCACTCGGGGCCGTGTGGATCAATGAGGCGCCGCGGGTTGCGGGCGTGGGCCACGAGATGGGCCAGTTCGTGAAGGTAGGTGCGGGTCAATTCGGCGGGGAAAGCGAGGAGTCGGGGATTGAGTAGAATGAGGGATGCGTCCAGCCGGGCCAACCCGGCCGTGGTGCGCAGCCGCGCGTGCCAGTGCAGGGTGACGCGCGTGGCCAAGCGCGGGAGCTCGAAGCGCAGAGCCCAGGCGCGGGCTTCTATTTGCAATTGTCGGAGGATTTCCGCCGGGTGAATCGTGCCGGCCTGGAGCGCGCGCGCGGGCATCGGTCGCTAGATCGAGTAGTCCACGCTGTCACCCTTGGTGGCCTTGTTCACCACGCGGACCTGGGCCTCTTCGTTATAGACGAGGGAATTCGGCGGGACGCTGTGCATGAGGAAAACGTTGCCGCCGACCGTGCTGTTGCGCCCGATCACGGTCTCGCCGCCGAGCACCGTGGCGTTGGGATAAATGGTCACGCCGTCCTCCACATCGGGATGGCGCTTCCCGCCTTTCTTGATACGCCCGCTGTCGTCTTTGGCGAAGCTTCGCGCACCGAGAGTGACGCCGTGATAAAGTTTCACGTGTGCCCCGATGCGGCAGGTTTCACCAATGACGACGCCGGTGCCATGGTCGATGAAGAAATGACTGCCGATGCTCGCGCCGGGGTGGATATCAATTCCGGTCTGGCTATGCGCCCACTCGGTCATCATGCGCGGCACGAGCGGAAGGTCGTGGCGGTAGAGAAAATGCGCGACACGCTGGATGGCGATGGCTTCGAGGAAGGGGTAGGAGAGAATGATTTCGTCGCGGGTGCGCGCGGCGGGGTCACCCTCGTAGGCTGCTTCGACGTCTGTTTGCAGCATGGCCCGGATGGCCGGCAATTCGTCGAAGAGTTTGGTTGTGGTGGCCGCGGCGGCGGGATCATCTTTGACCGAGAGAGCCGCCCGGAAGGCGCGATGAAGATCCTCGGTCAGGGATTTTACGCGGTCGAGAGTGAGCCCCGACAATTCCGATTTCCCGATCGAGCCAATGTCATGATAGCCGGGAAAAAGCAATTGCATGATCTGCAGGCAAAGGGAGGCAATTTCCGGTTTGGAAGGCAGACCGGGCTCATTGCTGGTGTTGACCCCGCCGTCATCGCGGTAAGACTCGATCAGTTTCTGGGCCCAACGGGCCGGCGAATCGTCCATGGGTTGGAATCATGGCGTCTTTGCTAACTTCTGTCGAGCAAGCAGCCGCGCTGATGCGACCCGAATTATATTGCCGCGCCTCCGCCAATATATAAAATCAAAGCCGCTATGGTAAACTTGACCACATCCTCACTACGTCGCGCGCTCGAACTCCAAGAGCGCATCGAAGATCTGCAACGCGAGCTGACTCGCCTCCTCGGAAAAAATGTTTCCCTCTCCGGTTTCTCCGGCGAAGCGGTGAGCGCCACCGGCCCCGGTCGCCGCGGACGCAAACGGGGACGCCCCGCCAAGAAGACGGCAAAGCGCGGGCGCCAACCGGTCAGCCCGGCTAAGAAGTCCGCCCAAAGCAGCAAAGGTAAAAAGCGCACTTCGCCGTTCAAAGGCAAGAGGCGTCCGTCCTCGCCGAGTGGTCCGCTGGCCCCGGCCGTGCACAAAGTGATGAAGCGGGCCGGCGCTCCGATGAATGTCGACGCCATTTTGCAAGGGTTGAAGCAGGACAAATACGTCTGGAAGGTCTCCGAGCCGAAGAAAAACCTCGCCGCGCGTGTCTACACGATGCCGGGCTTGAAGAAAACCGGGCCGGGGATGTTTGCGTTGAAGAAGTAACGCGCAGACACAACGAATTCACGAAGGGTGGGGTTTCAACCCCGCCCTTTTTATGTCGGCACCGCTGCAAACGGAGGTTACGGCAGCGCTTTCTCGAATCGCTTCTTCAAGTCCTCCCACGGCTCGGTGCCGACGGCGACGCGGAGAAGGTGCGGATCGATGCCGCACTGACGAACCCACGCGAGCTCGTGGTAGTGGGCGAGCTGCACATAGGGGCTGACCAGAGTATAGGATGTGCCAAGGCTAATGCCGTGGCTGACCTCCAAGCGTTCGAACACACGCGGGGTATTCTGCCCGGCGTCGCGGGGGAGGAAAGAAAGGACAGCACCGTAGCCGCCGGATGGTTTCCGGAGCTGGTCATAGACGGGTGATGGATCAAGTCCGGGATACCAGACGCGTTCGACGGCGGGATGCGATTCGAGGAATCGCGCGAGTTCGAGCGCGTTGGCATTGGCGATCTTCATGCGCTCGGGGAAGTCGCGGGAATTTCTCTCTAGGACCTCAAGATCGCGGACATAGAGGCTGCTAGGGATGGTGGAATGAAGGTTGGCGCCGAAAAGTCCGTGCGGATTCACGGTGAGCGCACCGGCCATGACATCGCCCTCGCCGGAGATGGCTTTGGTCAAGCTAGTGGCGACGAAGTCGACGTGCGGAAGAACATCGACGTTGAAAAACGTCCCGATGGTGTCATCGGCAATGATCGGGACTCCATGTCGGGCCGCGATGCGGTGAAGAGCCGGTAAATCCGGTGTGCCGAGCAAGGGGTTGCTCGGGAACTCGCAGAAGAGACCGGCGATTTCCTCCTGCTGGAGAAGGGCAGCCAGCCCGGAGAAGTCTGCCTTATCGGCCCGCGGAAAAAATTCCACCCCGGAGCCGAATTTTGATAAAATTTTGAGTGTGTCGGTGTAGGGGAATCCAAACATGACAGTGCGGCGGCCGGGACGGCGCGCGGTGACTGTTTGAAAGGCGGTGTATATGGCGGCCATGCCGCTGGGATGCAGGCTGATGCGGTCCGCCGGGGCAGCGCTCCATGTGGCGAGCCGGTCGCGAAAAGTTTTTTCGAGCGCCGGATCCGGTGCGCCCAGGCGACGGCGGGCGAGCCAGTCCTCGGCGGCACGGGAGGAAAGAATGCGCCCGGCGTGCTGCCAGAAGGCGCGGGCCAAGGGGAGATTCTCGAGCGAAAAGTAAGCGGCCCAAAGTCCGTCGACCGCAACGGCCTTCCCCGAGGCGAGAGCGGCACATTGCGTGGCGGCGGCTTCATCGGGGAAGGGGAGCACGTCCCATCCGGGTTCCGCCTTGAGCACGGCGCGGACTTTGTTGATGAGCGGATGACAGAAGAAGCGCGGGTAGCCGGTGCGCATTTTGTCGACCACGCGAGGTTCTTTATCCTCGTAGCCGATGATGTCGGCCCAGGTCGGGAGACAGACCGACACGGCATGGGGTGAGTCGGGAATCGGCGCGCCGAGATGCTCGGGGCGGCAGAGGGGATGAGCGTGGAGCGGGTGGGTCATCGCGACGGGAAAGGCAGGGGCTTGCGGTTCGCGTGCGTGCCATGAATCGAGCGGACGAGCGGGCCGCTCGTCCTTAACTGAGAGGAGGAAGTCATCGCGAGCGCAGCGCCTGCGCCATGCGGCGCAACGCTTCATCGAGCTGTGAGCGGGGGCAACCGAAGTTGAGGCGGAGGAAGCCGGCGGGAGCCGAGAAGGGGACACCGTCGGAGAGACCGACGCCATGGTCTTCGAAGAACTTGGCCGGGTTGGGCAGATGGAGTTCGCGCGCGTCGAGCCAGGCGAGGTAAGTCGCTTCGACGCGCCAAGTACGGATGGCGGGGAGAACCGTGGTGACGAAGTTTTCCACGAGGTCGCGGTTGGAGCGCAGGACGTCGAGGAGCTGGTCGCGCCACGGCCAACCGTGGCGGAGGGCGGCCTCGCAACCGGCGTAGCCGAAGGCGTTGATTTCGGTGATGAGGCCCCGTGCCGCGCGTTGGAAGGTGCGCCGGGTGGCGGCATCGGGAATGACCAGAAAAGCGCAGGCGAGGCCGGCGAGATTGAAAGTCTTGCTCGGAGCAAACATGGCGACGGTTTTCGGTCCGGCAAAGCGGAGCCCGCTGACGTGCGGTGCGCCGTCGAGTACAAGGTCACAGTGGATTTCGTCGGAGATAAAGACAAGATTGTGCTTCTGGCAGAACTCCGCCAGACGCGCGACGGTAGCCTCGGGGAAAACGCGTCCTACCGGATTGTGCGGGTTGCAGAAAATGAAAAGCTTCGTCCGTGGTGTGACGGCATCCTCGAGGGCATGGAAATCGACGTCCCAGATACCGTTTTTCTCCACAAGATCGACTTTACGAAGTCCGACGTCGGCGTTTTCCGGTGCGCTGAGAAATGGTGGATAGACCGGTGTGCAGGTGAGGACTTCCTCGCCCGGTTGGACAAAGGCTCGGCAGGCGACATTGAGCGCGGGGACGAGACCGGGGAACCAGACGATCTCCTCGGCGGTGGCGGCCACCCCGTGGCGGGTTTGCAGGTATTCGAGGACGGTTTCGAGGGTGGAGCGCGGCGGTATGGTGTAACCGAAGACGCCGTGGGCGGCCCGTTGTTGCAGGGCGGCGACGATTTCCGGGGCGGACACGAAATCCATGTCCGCGACCCACATGGGAAGCACGTCGCGTCCCGAGTAGCGCTCCCACTTGAGCGAACCGGTTCCCCGGCGGTCGGGACAGTTGGTGAAGTCGTAAGTCACGGAGGTTCAGAGCATGGCACTCCCGTTAAACAGGGCAAGACGGATGCGTGTCAGACCGTACCTTGGCGAAAATTTAGCCGGAGGAATCGGAGAGACGGGGGGCAGGAGGCTTGCGCGACGATGGAGTCAGGCGGTGGTGGATTTCATCAGGATGCCGTCGTCGAGGTCCTTGACGATGGTGCAGAGGTAGACTGGTTCGGTGTGGTGGGCGCGGTATTTGGTGATTTCCTTCTTTTCCACCACGCGGAACCCGAAGCGTTCGAAAACGCGGGCGCCGCGGCGTTCTTCAAAGGTGACCACCTGGCCGAAGACAGCGGTCTCACCGTGGGCGCGGAGATGCTGGAGAAATTGGAAGAGCAGTTCACGCGATCGGACGAGGCCCTGGACTTCGGGGAGCAGGTTGAAATGGAAATGCGGCAGGCGGCGCGGGGCGGCGGGGACTTCGCGCCAGGCATTGAGGATGATCCAGCGGACAAAGGCCTTCGAAGATTTGTTGTAGCGGGGGTAGCGGGCGACGCCGCGGGCGAAGAGGGAAAAGTTGTGGAAAAAGTTGTGCAACTGGTGAAGGAGCGGGCGGCGGGAGCCCATGAGGTAGCCCTTCAGATCGCCATCATGCTCGAGGACAAAAGTCGATTCGGGCTCCCAGTCGGTGTAAAATTTCGTGAGATAATCGGCGAAAAGTTCGCGGTCCTCGAAAACGGGATCAATGGCTTTGCCAAGATAACCTGTCTCGCAACAAAGACGGCGGACGTCCGCGCGGTCCGACGGCCGGAACGGCCTGATGACGGTATCGGTGGGCATAGCGTCGGGGAAGCCTGAGCAGAATCAGGCCAAATCGCCAGCTTTCATCCGCGGTAAGGGAAGAGGTCGGTGTCCGTTTGTGCGTCGGGCCAATGGTCCCGGCCGGGAACGGGCTGCGCAAGAAATGTGTCGCCGGCATCCTGCCGGTGATTGTGGATCGTCGCGGAGGAAGGCACCAAGGCCGCGCGGGACAAGGAGGATTGGCATCAGCCGCGCGCCACCTCGGCGTAAACACCGAAAAGGCGCTCGAAAACGTGGTCCCACCCGTAAGACTGATGCACCCGGGCGGCGGCTTCCTGTCCTTCGTGCTTGAGATTGCGTCCGGCCATGGCGCGGATGGCTTCGGCTAGCCCCGCAGGAGAATTTTCCGCGGCCCAGTGTTTTTGGTCGGTGAAAATGATGCGGTCCATGTAGCTGCCGCGGATCCCAACCACGGGTGTGCCGGACGCTTGGCTCTCGAGCGCGACCAGACCGAAGGTTTCCTGCAAGCTGGGGTGCACGAAAAGATCGGCCGCCCGGTAGATGCGGGCCAGTTGCTGTCCATCGCCCTGGTAGGGCAGCCAATGGACCCCGGAGTTGCGCTCGCGCAGGCGCGACAGGTGACGCCGCTCGGTGCCGTCGCCGACTACCACCAGTGCGAAACGCGGATCAGCCAGTTGCTCAAAAGCCTCGAAAAGTGTGGTGACATTTTTTTCCGGTGCAAGGCGACCGACGTAGAGCAGCAGGATTTTGTCGTCGGCGATGTCGAGGGCTTCCCGCACTTGCCGACGTTCATCGGGGGCGGGTTGCGCGTGGAAAAGTGCCGTATCAACCCCCAGCTCGCCAAGGCGTGTGTTACGAACGCCCCAGCCTGCCAGAAGGTGCGCGAGGGCCGGCGAGGGGACGATGGTCGCGGCGAAGCGGTTGTAAAGCTCGCGCACGTAGCGCCGTGCAATATCGCGTGTGATGTCGACGGCGATGTGCCCGAAAAATTTGTCCACGGTTCGCAGGTAAGCCTCGGGGAAATGCGAGTGGTAGAATCCCACCACGGGAATCCCCAGCGCGCGGCCCGAGGCCAGGGCCTTCCACGCCACTTGGTAAGGATCACCGGACTCGATGAGGTCGGGCCGCTCTTTCTCGAGGACATCCTCGACGGCGGTGAGATTGAGCAGCATGCGATAGCGCGCGGTGCGCGAAACGAGAGGTGACTTGATGGTGTAGACGCGCGACTGCCCATGCTCGCGGCAGGCCGTTTCGGCACCCGGAATAACCAGAACGTGCTGGTCATCCGGCCGGGCGCGGTGCATCCAGGCGATTTTTTCCGAGACGTAGCGCTTCACTCCTCCGCCGACAGGGGAGTAAAATTGGGTGAGGTCGCAGATTTTCATGCAGGCCCGTGAGGGCCGGCGGCAGGAGTACTGCCGCTAAACAACGGTCATTCGCGTGCAGCGAGGTAACGCTCGGCTTCGATGGCCGCCGCGCATCCCTGACCGGCGGCGGTGATGGCCTGGCGGTAGACGTGGTCGGCCACGTCGCCGGCCGCGAAAACGCCCGGAACATTGGTCCGCACGGTGTCGTGCTGGATGAGGTAGCCGTTGTCGTCCGTGTCCAGCTTGCCCCTGAATGGCGCGGTGTTCGGCGTGTGCCCGATGGCAACAAAGACGCACTTCACCGAGAGTTCTTCGCGAGTACCCGTGCGGATATCCTCGATGACGATGCCGCACACATGGCCTTCCTCGTCGGCCAGGTATTCGAGCGGTTTGCGGTTCCAGAGCGGTTTGATTTTCGGGTTGGCCAGGGCACGATCGGCCATAATTTTCGAGGCCCGCAGGGTGTCGCGGCGGTGGATGAGGTAGACCACCGAGGCGAAGCGGGTGAGAAAACTTGCCTCTTCGCAGGCCGAGTCACCGCCCCCGATGACGCACACCGGGACGTTGCGGTAAAAAGCGCCGTCGCACGTGGCGCAGGAAGTGAGGCCGTGGCCGATGAATTGTTTTTCCCCGGCCAGACCCGGCCATTTGGCCGCGGCACCGCTGGCCACGATGAGTGTCTCCGTTTCGAGCCACTGGCCGTCGACCTTGATCCGGTGATGGGGCCCGCCGGGATCGAATTCATCGAGGGTGCCGAATTGGAAACGGGCGCCGAATTTTTCGGCCTGCGCCTGCATCCGCATGATGAGGTCGGGTCCGTCAACGCCTTCGGGGAAGCCCGGGAAGTTTTCTACCTCGGTGGTCGTGGTCAGCTGGCCGCCGGGTTGTACCCCCTGCAGGACGAGTGGCGAGAGCGACGCGCGGCCCGCGTAAATAGCTGCAGTGAGTCCGGCACAGCCGGTTCCGACGATGACAACTTTTTCCATGGGAGGCCGAGATTACCCGAGAGTCTGCGTTGGGGCCAAGCTCTGGAGAGTGGTGGGTTGGGCGGTGTGAGGTGAGAGGGGTCAACCGAGGATGGCGCGCAATTGCTCTTCCAATTCGGCAAAGCGTTCGTCGCTCAGCACGGAGACCCGGGAGCAGGTCTCAAGGTCGGTGTCCATTTCGGCCCAAGAGCGGCAACCGCCAAAGGACTTCTGCCAAGCAACATGCTGCGGCGGGTCGAGGCGGTAAACACGTAGAAGTGCGACCTGCACGCCGGGCGCGGACTTCTGGACAAAGCGGGTCTCGACTTCCTCGGGCGACAAAATGTGGAAGTCCTGCAGGCGGCCCAAGACCGCGCGGTCCGTGACCAGCTTGTGCCAGACGAGCGTGGCAGCATGGCGGACTTCCACCGATTCGCGTTCGCCTTCGCGGCCGCCCTGCCGCGCCGCAAAGTCGGCTTCCGGCACAACACGCTCGGATTGTTGGTGGAAAAAGGTCGGCAGAAGGACAAACTCCTCGTGTTCGAAGCGCAGGCCGCCTGTCCCCTCGGCAATGCCGCCTTTGCGGATGACAATCACTTGACGGCCGGAACCGAGCGCTTCGCAGACAACGTCCCATTCTTTTAGTGCGGGCAACATGGCTTCCTTTATAGCCATGCCGGCCCCCGCGGCCAAGCTGCGCCGTACGCAGGGATTCCGTCTTGACCTACCCCCCCGCTTCCACCACTAAAGGCGGTTTCGCCCGATCCCACCAGTCCACCAAATCGCAACTTCATGAGAATCCGCCTCCTTTCCCTCCTTTTGATGTTGTTTTCCTTTCTGCCCGAGGCCCCAGCCCAAATGGCACCCCCTGCCGGTCCTGTTGTCCGCTCGATCGTTGTTCAATATGTCGGTCCCGAAACCATCAGCCGGCAACGGGTCATGGCCAACCTCAAAACGCAGGTCGGAGACCCCTATTCGGAGCGCGCGGCGGAGGACGATGTGAAAACTCTCTTCGCCACTGGCGATGTGGCCAACGTGCGCATCTTCGCTGAACCGCAGGGCGATGGCGTCAAGGTCATCATTCTGGTGCAGGGCCGCGCCGTGGTGACCGAGATCCTGGTTGAAGGCGCGATCGAAGTGGCGCCGAATCGCCTGCGCAAAGAGCTCACTTTCAAGGTCGGCGACCGCCTCAGCGAAGAGCAGGTCGAGAAGTCCCGCCAAGCCATGGTGGCGCTTTACCAAGACCGCAACTTCAGCGGCGTTGGCATCACCACCCGCATCGACACCAACGATCGCAATGGCGACTCGCGCGTCATATTTCAGATTGACGAGGGCTACAAACAGGTTGTGCAGCGCATCGACTTTGCCGGCAACGACTCGGTGCTGGCCAAGGACCTGCGCAAGGCGATGAAAACCAAGACAAAAAACCTTCTTTCTTTTCTCAACAAGAGCGGACGTCTGGTTCCGGCGCAACTGCAGGAAGACAAGGACGCCATCCGCCTCGTTTACCAAAATGAAGGGTTTGCCGACGTGCAGGTCACCAACGTCGAAGTTGTCCCGCTCTCCGGGAACAACGTCGAACTCATCTTCGGTATCCGGGAGGGCATCCAGTACTCGGTCAACCGCCTCCGTCTCGACGGCGTCAATGTCACAACCGAGGACGAACTCAAGGGCCGCCTCAAGATGGTCGATGGGTCCCTCTACACGCCGGACGGTCTGAGCGCGGACCTCAAGGCTTTGCAGGAATTCTACGGGTCGCAGGGCTACATTGATTCGCTCATCGTCCCCGAGATCTCACCCTCCGGTACAGGCCTGGTCAATGTAACCTACCGCATCGACGAAGGCGCCCAGTCCTACCTCAACCTCGTCAACATCCAGGGCAACACCCGGACCAAAGACCGCGTCATCCGCCGCGAGTTGGCCGTCCTCCCCGGCGACGTCTACGATACGACCCTGGTCGACGTCAGCCGTCAACGCCTCGAAAATCTCAACTATTTCTCGCAGGTGCAGGCCATCCCGACCGACACCATGGTTCCCGGCCGCAAGGACCTCAATGTCATCGTCGAGGAAAAGCGCACCGGTTCTTTCAATTTCGGTGCCGGCTTCAGCACGATCGACAGCCTCGTCGGTTTCGCCGAAATGCAGCAGACGAACTTCGACATTTTCGGCTGGCCCGGTTTCACGGGTGGCGGCCAGCGTCTGCGCATCCGCGGACAATACGGTATCGAGCGTGCCGATGCGGAGATATCGTTCACCGAGCCTTATTTCCTTGGCTACCGGGTCGCCTTCGGTGCGGAGGCCTTCTACCGCAATGCAACATTCCTCAGCCCTTACTACGACCAGTCGAATTACGGTGGTGCGCTCCAATTGCGCTATCCCGTGAACGATTTCATCGCAGCCAACATCGAGTACAAAATCGAGGGCGTGGATATCTATGACGTCACCACCAGCATCCCGGAAATCGCGGGTGGCGGCCCGAGCAATCTGCCCAACCAGCAAGGAGCCTACTTTCGCAATGCTTTGAGCGGCGGCTTCAGTTTCGACAATCGCGACAACCTCTTCCTGACCCGCAAAGGCACCTTCGTGAAACTCAACATGTTTCTCGCCAGCATCACCGGCCAGCAGGATGTGGATGACTACGGTATTTCGGTGGAGGGCTCCCAGCATTTCTCCCTTCCGTGGGATCTTATCTTGGTGTCCAAAGGCCAAATGGCCACGGTTGACACGGTCGGCGGCAGCGGCGATGTCCCGATCTTCGACCGCCTTTTTCTCGGTGGGGCAAACAACCTGAGAGGTTTCCAATTCCGTGAAGTGGGTCCCAACAACGGCGGCGTCTATTACGGCGGCAACACCCTCGGCTACGGTACTTTGGAGATGACCTTCCCGGTCATCACCCGCGTCCGCGGGGCCTTCTTTGTTGATGCCGGTTACGTGAACCAGAACTCATGGGACTTCAACGGCAACGACTACAATTCCAACTACGGCTTCGGCGTCCGCCTCGACCTTCCCATCGGCCCGATCCGCATCGACTACGGCATCCCCTTGGTCAGTGACGAGTACAACGGGAGCTCCGGCCAGATCCAGTTCAATATCGGATACCAATTTTGAACGTTTTTCCTGCCCCCACCGTCTGATCAAAAGGCTTTACACAGCCGTCCATCAATCCAATATTCCTACTCCATTATGAAACAACTGCTTGTCACCCTCTCCGTCGTCGTCGCCCTCTGTTCCTTTGCGGCCACGCCCGCCTTGGCCCAAATGAAAGTGGGCATCGTCGACATGAACAAAGTCTTCACCAGCTACTACAAGACAAAGGATGCCGAAGCCCGTCTCAACGACGCCCGCGCGCAGGCCAAGACCGACCTTGATGGGCGCCTCGAGAGCCTGAAGGGCGACATGGAGGAAATCAACAAACTCGAAGCTGACGCCAAAAAGCCCGAACTCACGGCAGACAAGCAGCAGGCTGCTGTCCGCGCTCGTGACGAGAAAATCAACGAGGTCCGCAACCTCGATCGTGAAATTGGCGAGTTCCGCCAGACCCGTGAGCGCCAGTTGCAGGAGCAATTCATGCGTATGCGTGGCGACATCGTGCAGGACATCATGAAGGTGGTTGACTCTAAAGTTAAAGCCGAAGGTTTTGAGCTGGTTTTCGACAAATCCGGCCAAGGCGTCAGCCAAGTCCCTGTTGTTCTCTACTCCGCCCCCTCCATGGATTTCAGCGACAGCATCATCACGCAGCTGAACGCCAGCGCGCCGAAGAAAGCTGATTAAAAGGAGGGCTATCCCGCGCCGCTCTGCCGGCCCGAGCCATGCCGACTGTTGCCGAGTTGGCCGCCCTTGTGGGCGGCGAGCACCCCGCCGAATGCGGGGCCTTGGAAATCTCCGGGCCTGCGGCCCTGGCTGAGGCTTGCCCGGGAGAAATTTCTTTTTTCGGCCACCCGCGTTACGCCTCCGACCTCAAGACAACGAAGGCGACGGCCGTTTTTGTCCCCCGCGACTTCGCCGGCGAGACTCCTGCGGCCTGCATCCGCGTCGAGGACCCCTCGGCAGCCTTCACCGCGGTGACTCATCGGTTTGTCCCCGTCCCCGTGGCCCCGCCGCCGGGTATCCATCCCTCCGCCACGGTCGACCCTGCCGCCAAAATCGCGCCCGGTTCCTGTGTGCAGGCCCAAGCAGTGATCGAGGCCGGGGCCACAGTCGGCGAGGGTTCCGTGATTGGCGCCGGTTGTTATCTCGGCCGGAACGCGAGGATCGGTGCAGGGTGTTTGCTCCACGCCCACACCGTGGTGCGTGAGGACTGCATTCTCGGTGACCGCGTCATCCTGCATTGCGGGGTGGTAGTCGGATCGGATGGATTCGGATACGACACGAACGACAGCCGTCACCATAAAATCCCCCAGATTGGTTGCGTGGTCATCGGCGATGATGTCGAGATTGGTGCCAACACAACCATCGACCGCGCGCGCTTTGGCCGGACGGTCATCGGCGAGGGGACCAAAATCGACAACCTTGTTATGATCGCGCATAACGTGGTCATCGGACGGCACTGCATCATCTGCGCCCAGGTCGGCATCTCCGGCAGCACGCAGATCGGCGACTACGTTGTCATTGCCGGCCAGGCTGGTCTGGTCGGACACATCAAGGTCGGCGATGGAGCCATCATCGGTGCACAGAGCGGCCTGAGTAACGACCTTGAACCCAAGGCTATCGTGGTGGGTAGTCCCCCGCGCCCGATCGGCGAGTGGAAGCGTGGCATTGTCCGGTTGGACCGGCTCGGTCAACTCTACGATCGTGTTAAGAAGCTCGAGCAGCGGCCCGGCTGACCCATGGTTCTGCTTGT
>CAIZMQ010000160.1 GCA_903934135.1 uncultured Verrucomicrobiota bacterium | reverse complement strand
GGCGGCCGTGGCTTGGGCCGCGGTCGGGGTTGGTGCTCGGGCGGCCGGGCCGGTGTTGGCCGGGCCGGGGTCGGAGGCCGTGCGCCGGCGGGTGTTGCGTTGGTGGGTTTCGGCTACGCTTCCGGGAGCTGGGTTGGCGTTGGTGAAGCGGGGTGATTTGCGGCCGGTGGCAGCAGCGGTGCGGTAGGAAAGCGTGATCAAAAGCGTTCGAAGCGGTGAGTGCAAGGTTGCGGAAGGCGGCGTTTTGAGTTTCAACGCTTTTAGAGGCGAGGAGTTCGTACGCGGCGAGTTCGAACCCGCCAGTTTTCTTTGGGGGGGAGACCCAGTTCAAGAAGTTCTGAAAGTTCTCAAGGGCTCGGAAGTTTCCAGTCGAGCGTACACTCGGGTACCCGTCGTTGGGGTGACGACAGGAGGGTGGAAGCGGCGGCGGGAGTCGGTGGGCGTCGGCAGGGGCGAGCGGAGGGACGGGAGTCGGCAGGCGCTGGCATCGGCGGGCGGAGGGACGGTGCAGTCCGACTTGCGCCGGGGTGCGTCGGAGACCGGAACCGTCCCTACGGCACGGGTGTGCCATAAGGAACCGTTCCGGGCCCGGCCGCACCCCAGCCCTGAGCCCGCCCGCTGGTCGGCTTGCACCTCGGGCTGGCGGGCAGGAGGGAACCGTGTGTCAGGACCGTGCCGCGGCACGTCAGTTATATTGGATTGGAACCGTTACCTCGGGGCACCACAACGTGGCCCCGGGGTCATCGCAGGAGCGCTCTGGAAGCGGTGGACGAAAAAAAAGCCCGGCTGCCATGCCCGGGCCGGGTAGGGTGACGGAATAAAAATCTGAAAGCGGGCATGGTGAAAAACGAGCCACGTAGTATGTACAATTTTCACCGACGAAATGAATCGAGCAAGCCCTGGAGAAACCGCTACACGCCTAAGTGGAAGAGTCTCTACAAAGACTGGGCTCTAAGGCTTGGAAGTCGACGCGGTACCATCTATAGCAACGCCACGTCCCAGCTAGACCGTCCGAGGGCAACCGTGAGCAGGTCCTCAGCGATATTGGCTCCCTCTAGCAACCTGGAGGCAAACTACCTTAGCAGCAACTTTTACACGAACTTTGAGGCGAATATCTCACCAACCAGAGCAGGAGCGCCGATGCATGCAGACGCTCTGGATGCGCAGAAGAATTATACACAAGAACACCACAACAGCGGAGGTGGCCGCACGGAAGAAACGAGAGATCGGGTCAATCAGCAGCAGATCGACCGATCAAGGATCAGTAATCGGACGCGGGCGCGCGGGACAGAGATAGCGGCGGGAACGACGTCAGCAGATGGGTGGACGACATTCCCTGCCAAGAGACAGGTCGCAGCAATCGAGATGCGGGTGGGGCAGAACGGCGGTCCGCTCCCATTCGAAGCGGTCATTGATTTCGGCGAACCTATTGTATACTTTTTATCCTTTTTACACGGACCTTCAGGAAGGGCTTTTATTGCAACAAAACCAGGGTTACTCCGCACGAAGAGGTGGATACGCATGCTACGTGGAAAACTCAAGGGAGTTTTTTGCAACAAGGTTTACGTAATTCGGAAGTTCTGGATCAATTTTCTCGACAAAGACAACCGGGAAGGGGGTGCCAAGAACTTAGTCTTTCAGGTTCGGGAAATCTCAAACTGCTCGAAGGGGAACGGCCAGATAGACGGACGAGCAACATTCGGCTGGATCAACGGTGC
>CAIZMQ010000159.1 GCA_903934135.1 uncultured Verrucomicrobiota bacterium | reverse complement strand
CGTCCTCAGCCTCAAGCACCCCGACCCGAAGTTCGAGAGCCAGACCAAGGTCAAACTGGTCAACCCAGAGGTCGACGGCATCGTCAGCTCCATCATCTACGAGGGGTTGATGGATTTCTTCGAGACCAACCCGCCCATTGCGAAGAAGATCTTCGAAAAGGCCATTACCGCGGCCCGCGCCCGCGAGGCGGCGCGCAAAGCCCGCGAGACGGTGCGCAAGAGCGCGTTGACCGGCGGCGGCTTGCCCGGCAAATTGGCCGACTGTTCCGAGCGTGATCCGTCCTTGACCGAACTTTTCATCGTCGAGGGCGACTCGGCCGGCGGCTCGGCCAAGCAGGGGCGCGACCGCCGCTTCCAAGCCATCCTGCCGATCCGCGGCAAGCTGATCAACGTGGAGAAAGCGCGTTTGGACAAGGTGCTCCAGAACACCGAAATCCAGACCATGATCACCGCGGTGGGCACGGGCATCGGCGAAGGCGACCAGGAGGGCGCGTTCAATTTCGGCAAGCTGCGCTACGGGCGGATCATCATCATGACCGACGCCGACGTGGACGGATCGCACATCCGCACCTTGCTGCTCACTTTTTTCTACCGCCAAATGACCGAGTTGGTCCGCCGCGGTTGCATCTACATTGCGCAGCCGCCGCTCTACCAGATCAAGCGGAGGAAGCGCGAGGAGTACGTCGACGACGACGCGCAGCTGACCAAGATCCTCATCTCGCTCGGTGCGGAGGAGGTCAAACTCGTCCACCTGAAAAACAAGAAGACCTTCACCGAGACACAGCTCAAAGAAATCCTCGAACTCCTCGAGCGCCTTAACAAGCACAGCAACGCGATCCAGCGTCTGGGCGGCGATTTCGAAAGTTACCTCGAAGCGCGCGACCCGAAAGACGGACGCTTGCCCATTTACCTGATTAAAATCCGCGACGGCAACACGGAGTCGGTCGAATATTTTCACGACGAGAGTGAGTTGCAGTCCTTCGCCAAAAAGAACAACGATCTCAATTTGTTCGAGGGTGAAGAACCGGAAGGAGCAGAGGGCGAGAGCGCGCCGAAGGAAAAAGAAACGCCCGGCCGCCGCCGCCGTGCGCGCCTTCTCGAGATCCACGAGTCGGTCGCGGTTGACAAGCTGGTCAAGGAGCTGTCGAAAAAAGGCCTCGAAATCGACCATTACACGGCCACCGACCAGCCGATTTTTCATTTGATCGAGGGCGAAGGCGAGCGCGAGGCGAAACACGAAATCTTCGCCATCCCGCGCATTCTCGACCTGGTCAAGGAAATCGGCCGCCGCGGTGTGCAGATCAAGCGATTCAAGGGCTTGGGGGAAATGAACGCCAAGGAGCTTTTCCAAACCACAATGGATCCGGACAAGCGCCGGCTCCTGCGGGTCAGACTCGACGACACCAATGCGGTCGAAGCCGACAAAATGTTCACCGTCCTGATGGGTGACGTGGTCGAACCGCGCCGCCATTTCATCGAGGACAACGCCCTTAACGTCCGCAACCTCGACATTTAGAAAAACCCGTCCCCATGCCCGCCAAATCCGCCGAACCGAAAACCGAACTCGCCACCGACAAAGCGTCCTCCCAACGCAACAAGAACCTCGATCTCGCCCTCCAGCAGATCGCCAAGGACTACGGCGATGGAGCTATCATGCGCCTCGGCGACCATTCGCAGACCAACATTGACGTTATTCCGACCGGCAACATCATGATCGACCGTGCGCTCGGTGTGGGCGGGGTGCCGCGAGGCCGCATTGTCGAGATTTACGGCCCCGAGTCCTCCGGCAAAACCACCCTCACGCTGACCATCATCGCCCAAGCCCAAAAGCGCGGCGGATTGGCCGCCTTCATCGACGTCGAGCACGCCCTCGATCCGAAATACGCCCAGCGTCTCGGGGTCAATCTTGATGACCTGCTGGTTTCCCAGCCCAGCTCGGGCGAGGAGGCGCTCCGCATTTGCGAAACGCTCGTCCGTTCCAATGCGCTCGACGTTATCGTCCTCGATTCGGTGGCAGCTCTGGTCACCAAACAGGAATTGGAAGGTGAAATCGGAGATTCCACGGTCGGCGCCCAGGCCCGTCTGATGAGTGCGGCCATGCGCAAACTCACCGCCCTCATTGCCAAAGCCCGCACTTGCTGCATTTTCACCAACCAGATCCGCGAAAAAATCGGTGTCATGTTCGGCAGTCCGGAAACCACACCCGGCGGCAAGGCGCTCAAGTTTTACTCCAGCGTGCGAATGGATATCCGCCGTATCGGCGCGATCAAGCAGGGCGACGGCACGGTCACCGGCAACCGCACCCGGGTCAAGGTGGTGAAGAACAAAGTCGCCCCGCCTTTCACCGAGGCCGAATTCGACATCATGTACAACGAGGGTATTTCCAATGTCGGCTCGCTCATCGACATCGCCTTGGAAAAGGGCGTCATTGAAAAGCGCGGCAGCTGGCTCAGCTTCAACGGCAACCAACTGGCCCAAGGTCGTGACGCGGCCAAAGAAGCGCTCAAGGCCGATGGAAATTTGTACAAGGAAATCGAGGAAGCCACGCTTGCCTCGATGAATGCGACCGAGGCAGCATGACCGATCAGGCCAAGACGAGCGGAATGCTCGTCGGCCCGGGTGAACCGGACACGCCAGCCGCGTGGCCCCGCCGCCAAACCTCATGAATATCCACGAATACCAAGCCAAGGAACTGCTGACCAAATTCGGCGCGGACAACCCGCGCGGCTCTGTCGCCCGTACGGCGGTTGAGGCGGAGAAAGCAGCGCGCGATCTCGGGACCGATTCGATCGTGGTCAAGGCGCAGATCCATGCCGGCGGGCGGGGCAAGGGTGCTTTCACCAACGGATTCCAAGGCGGGGTACATCTCTGCAAGACGGTAAGCCAGGCCCGCGATATCGCGGACAAGATGATCGGGCAGACGCTGGTCACCCACCAGACCGGGCCCGAAGGGCGCCTGGTCAACCAGGTGCTGGTGGCTGAATCGGTCGAGATCGAGAAAGAATTTTATTTCGCCATCCTCATGGACCGCGCGACCGGTGCACCCGTTATTGTGGCCAGCCGCGAAGGCGGGATGGACATCGAGGAGGTGGCAGCCCGCAGCCCGGAAAAAATTCTCCGCGAAGCTGTTGACCCGGCGTTCGGTTTGCAATCTTACCAGACCCGCAAACTGGCCAAAGAGCTCGGGTTCGCACCCGGCCAAATGCGCGCTGCCGGCAGGCTGTTTGCCGCACTCTACCGCTGCTTCATCTCGTCGGACTGCTCAATGGTCGAGATCAACCCGCTGGTCTTGACCAAAGGCGGCGAGGTCCTTGCCTTGGATGCCAAGTTCTCGTTCGACGACAACGCGCTTTTCCGTCATCCCGACATCGTCGCCCTGCGCGACATCGGCGAGGAGGACCCGCGCGAAGTGGCCGCCTCCAAACACCACCTGAGCTACATCGGGTTGGACGGCAATATCGGCTGTATGGTCAATGGTGCCGGTTTGGCCATGGCCACGATGGACATCATCAAGCATCACGGTGGCGATCCGGCCAACTTCCTCGATGTCGGCGGCGGCGCCAGCGAGGAGCAGGTGACCGAAGCTTTCAAAATCCTCCTTTCCGACGCGAAGGTGAAAGCGATTCTGGTCAATATTTTCGGCGGTATCATGAGGTGCGATGTCATCGCGCAGGGCATCCTCAACGCGGTGAAATCGGTGAAGCTCGGTATTCCTCTCGTTGTGCGCCTCGAAGGCACCAATGTCGAACAGGGCCGCAAGCTGTTGGCCGATTCCGGTCTGCCCATCGTCACCGCGACCGACCTCGATACCGCAGCGAGCGAAATCGTGAAACTTGCCAAATCCTGACTATGTCCGTTCTCGTCGATAAAAACACCCGCCTAGTCGTGCAGGGCATCACCGGCAAGTCCGGCGCCTTCCACACGCGCAACTGCATGGAATACGGTACGAATGTCGTGGCCGGCGTCACTCCCGCCCGGGGCGGCGAGAAATTCGACGACAAAGTGCCCGTCTTCGACACAGTGCACGAGGCGCGACGGGAGACGGGCTGCAATGCCACCATGATTTTTGTCCCGCCGGAATTCGCGGCGGACGCCATCCTCGAGGCCGCCGATGCCGGGGTTGAACTGATTGTCTGCATCACCGAGGGCATTCCGGTCATGGACATGATGCGGGTGAAAAAACTGCTCCAATCGAGTCCTTCCCGCCTGATCGGTCCGAATTGTCCGGGCATCATCACTCCCGGTCAGTGCAAGATCGGCATCATGCCCGGCTACATTCACCAGCCGGGCCACATCGGCGTGGTCTCCCGCTCCGGCACGCTCACCTATGAAGCGGTCTGGCAATTGACCAGCCGCGGGGTGGGGCAATCGACCTGCATTGGCATTGGTGGTGACCCGATCATCGGCACAACCACGCTGGATGCGGTGCAGCTTTTTGCCGGGGACCCGGGCACCCATGGGATCATTCTGATCGGTGAAATCGGCGGCAGTGCCGAAGAAGAGGCCGCCGCTTGGCTCAAAGAGCATTGTGACAAACCAGTAGCCGGCTTCATCGCCGGGGCTACCGCGCCCCCCGGGCGCCGCATGGGCCACGCGGGCGCGATCATCTCCGGCGGCAAGGGCACGGCAGCCGCCAAGAAGGAGGCGTTGCGCGAGGCCGGCATCGCCGTGGCGGAAACACCGAGCACCATTGCCGACACCCTCCTGGCGGTGATGAAATAAGTCGTCACCGCGGGACTAGCGGTGGCTATCGGGCACCTCGGTTCCGCTGAGCGGCTTGCCCGCTCTTCTGCTGGGAACCGGGATGGGAAGCGCGCCAAGAGGCTAGGCGGGATTAACCGCCGCAGGCGGCGCGGATCATTTGGACAAAGGCGGGTTCGGCTTTCTCGACTGTCGGGGCCGGGCCGGTCATTTTGAGGTACACATCGCCGTCGGGACTTTCGAGGATGGTGCCGAGGAGGACTTGGCCCTCGAGCGGGGTGGTTGATTGGCCGGGCATGCCGCTTTGGAACGTGCCGCGGGCGCGGGCGAAGGTGACCGGTACGGTGCCGATGGTTTCCTTTGCGGTGGCCGCGCCTTTGGCCTCGTTGTCCCCATCGAACTGGCCGAACCAGCGGTCGACATTTTGCTGCACGGTTCCGCCTTGGCCCGGCCCGAAGTGGAATACTGTGATGATGGCTTCTCCGGCTTCGCCCGTTCCTTCGGGTCCCGGAACGCGCAACTCGGCTTTGCGCATGGGCGAGGACGGCGCGACAGAAATCCATCCCGCGGGCACGGCGAAAGTGAAGTCACCCGCGACGAAAGACGTGGCTTCCTCTGCCCGCCCAAGAAAGGCGGACAGCAAGAGCGGGAGAAGAACGCGCGCGGCGCGCATGGTTTAACGCTTGGAGAACTGGAAGCGCTTGCGTGCACCAGGGCGACCGGGTTTTTTGCGCTCTTTCATCCGCGGATCGCGGGTCAGAAGACCGTTCTTCTTTAGTTCGGGTCGCAGATTGGCGTCGAGCTTGAGCAGTGCCCGCGCAATGGCGAGGCTGGAGGCTCCGGCTTGGCCGGCGACGCCGCCGCCGGAGGTTTTCAGCGTGATGTCGACGTTTTGCTTGCGTCCGGCGAGTTCGAGCGGGCGCAGCACGGCAGTCTGCAAGGTGGTCGTCGGGAAGTAATCGTTAAATTCGCGTTTGTTGACCTCGATTTTGCCGGAGCCTGCTTTGAGGCTCACGCTGGCAACGGCGGTGCGGCGGCGGCCGGTGGCGGTGTGGACGTCGGACATAATCAGGGAATTTTGAGTTCTTTGGGTTGTTGGGCGCTGTGCGGATGTTCGGCGCCGGCGTAAACTTTGAGTTTGGTGAACTGGGCGCGGCCGAGGCGGTTGTGAGGGATCATACCACGCACGGCACGTTCGACGAGCAATTCGGGACGGCGGGCCTGGCGCTTTTCGAAAGTTTCGCTTTTGTGGCCGCCGACGTATCCGGAAAAACTGGTGTAAACCTTCGCCGTGGTTTTCTTGCCGGTCACGCGCACCTTGGAAGCGTTGATGACCACGACAAAATCGCCGGTGTCGCAATGCGGGGTGAAGACGGCTTTGTTTTTGCCGCGTAGGACGTCGGCTATTTTGGTCGCGATACGCCCGAGGACCTGGTTTTCAGCATCCACAATCCACCAGCTGCGCTGGATTTCTTCGGCTTTGGCGGAAAAAGTTTTCATGGCAAAATTGGCCACGCAGAATATGGGCCCTGCGGCAGGGTGTCAAAAGCATTTCTCTATCTGCTTGACCCCTCATCCGGCGGGGGAAACGGTCCCCGGGTGCAGAAAAGGGGAAAAAACAGTGTCGGCAGCTTCTGGGACGAGGTTTTCCAGCCGGATGGCACGCCGCGTGAAATCTACCGGCCGGTCCTTGATCTTGTCCTTTCCCTCCCGCGCGGCGAGACGAGGCTGATCATCGAGCGGCTCGAAGCCACGATGCGCGAGATGGGGGTGACCTTCGACATTGCCCGCGACCGTCCGTGGGGGCGGCATCCGTGGTTTTGCGACTTGCTGCCCGCGCTGTTCGGTGGGAGCGAGTGGGCAAAGGTGGCGGCCGGTGTGCGTCAGAGGCTGAAAGCCTTCGAACTCTTTCTGGACGATATTCATGGCGAGAAAACCATCCTCCATGCGCAGGTCGTTCCGGCCCGCGTGGTCCTGGGCAGCCCGTTTTTCCAGCGTCCGGCGGTCGGTCTGCCGCGGCCCGGCGGCGCGTTTCTCCATTTGTCCGGCCTGGCCTTGGCCCGGCGCACGGACGGGCGGTTGGCTGTGGCGCACCACTATTTCAGCAATGCCTCGGGTATTTCTTACATGATGCAGAATCGCCGTGCGTTGACGCGCGTCTTTGCCGAAGCATTCCAGAACCACAATCCGCAGAGCATCGCGAATATACCGGTCTCCATTCTCGAGACGTTCCGCTCGCTCGCACCGCGCGGCGTGGACGAACCGGTGGTGGCATTGCTTACGCCCGGGTCGGGCAGTCGCGCTTATTCGGAGCATGGTTTTCTCGCCCGCCGCATGGGTATTCCACTCGTGCAGGGGGGTGATCTGCTTGTCCTCGACGACCGGCTGTATCTAAAGAGTGTTTCCGGCCTGGAGCGTATCGATGTGCTCTACACGCGGGTGGCCGATGCGTGGCTCGATTCGATGGCCTTCCGTCGCGATTCGCTGCTCGGCGTGGCCGGTCTGGCCCAGTGTGTGCGTGAGGGCACGGTTGCGGTGGCCAATGCGATGGGCAGCCAGTTGGCCGACGACCGCGCCCTCCTGCCGTTTTCCGGCCGGATCATCCGTTTTTATCTCGGGGAAGACGAAATCCTGCCGACTTTGCGCACTTGGTGGCTGGGTGACCTCGACCAGCGCGACCATGTGGTCGGGTCTCTCGCGGACTACGATATCCGTCCGCTTTACGGGGAGCCCTACGTTTACCATGCGGGGAGCGGCAAGGCGGATATGGCCAAGTTGCAACGTCTCCTTCGCGACGAGCCGCAAAACTACGTGGCCCAACCGCGCGATACCGGGGCGGTCACGGTGTGCTTCGACCGCAAGGGCGGACTCGATGACCGTCGACAAGATCACATTGTTTTCGCCCTGCGTGGAGCGGATGGCGACTATGAGGTGTTTCCGGGGGCCCTGACCCGCGTTTCGTCCGGGGAGAGCAATTTCACGGCATCGGAGCTGGGTGGCGGCAGCAAGGACACCTGGCTGCTGGCCACCGACCACGAGGACGGCGCCCGTACTTTGGTCGTCAATCGCGCGGTCGAGATCCATGCCCCTCAAACCCGGGTGACCAGCCGCGTGGCAGACTCGTTCTACTGGTTGGGGCGTTATCTCGAGCGTGCGCAGAGCCTCTCTTACATGGTTGGTGTGGTCGAAAGCCTTGAGACCGAGGAACTCAACCGCGCCGAGCGCCAGCTCTACCGTCCGGTCTGGAATCGTGTGCTGCCCCCGCTCGAGAACCGCGAGACGGGGCGCAAGCGCGGCATTTCCAGTGCGCTCGAGCGCTACCATCTCGTGCTCGACGGTCGCGAAGAGGGTTCGGTCTGTAGTACGCTGCGCCGCGCCGTGCGCAATGCCGGCCAGATCATGGAGTGCCTGAGTGTTGAAGCCTACGGTGTGCTCAGCAACCTCGAAGGGCGTTTCACCCGCGCGCGGTTCCGTCCGGAGGCGGACGAAGCG
>CAIZMQ010000158.1 GCA_903934135.1 uncultured Verrucomicrobiota bacterium | reverse complement strand
GTTCGCTGGCCAACACCGGCCGCCAGCGCGTGTCGGCGGTCTTCCTTGATGGCATCCAGAACATCATGCCTTCCGGCATCGGCAGCGATTTCCAAATGCGTTACAGCACGCTGCTTGACGCCTACAAGCGCAGCGAAAGACTTCCCGGCAGCCGACTCGCTTTGTTCCGCCTGAGCGCAGTGCCGGCCGACCGCCCCGAACCCGCGGAGTCGCTCGAGGCCACCACGGTCTGGTCGGTTAGTCCGGTCAAGGCGGACGCCATCCTGCTCTCCGCCACGCAACTCGACGCCTTGCGCCGCGGGGAAACCCTGCAGCCCGAGAACGATGTCTGCGGTCGCCGCGGGGCCTATTTTCTCCACGGCCGGAGGAACCTTGCGCCGGGGCAGACGGCCGAATGGATGTTCGGCGCCGACGTGTCACAAAGCGCCGCGGATGTCGTCCGGCTCGGGGCCGCCCTGGAAAAACCGTCCGCCTTCCGGCGCGAGGTGCTGGCCGACATCCGGGAGGGCACCGAAGAACTTAAGCGGATCGTCGGCAGCTCCGACGGGTTGCAAATCTCCGCGCTGCCCATGGGATCGGCGCGGCACTACACCAACACGCTTTGCAATGTGATGCGCGGGGGTGTTTTCGCCCGCGGGGAGAAAATCGACCACGGCGATCTTGACCAGCATGTGCGTTCGACCGCGCCCGCCATGGTCCCGCGCTGGAAACGCCTGGCCCGCCGCTTGCCCGCACGATTCGCCTACCCGGAGCTGATCAAGGCGGCGCGCGCGGCGGACGACCCGAGTCTCGAGCGAATCTGCCGTGAATACCTGCCCCTGACCTTCAGCCGGCGCCACGGCGACCCGAGCCGGCCGTGGAACCGTTTCACCATCCCCGCCCGGGATGCGGCGGGCCGGCGGGTGCTTGATTATCAGGGCAATTGGCGGGACATTTTCCAGAACTGGGAAGCCTTGGCCCAGTCGTTCCCCGGCTTCACCACGGGCATGATCGCGCGGTTCCTCAATGCTTCGACCGCGGACGGCTACAACCCCTACCGGGTCACGCGCGGGGGCATCGATTGGGAGGTGCCGGAGCCCCATGACCCCTGGGCCTGCATCGGATATTGGGGCGACCACCAGATCATCTACCTGCTCAAGTTGCTCGAACACGCCGAGAGGCACGATGCCGGCAGCCTGAGCGGTCTGCTCGAGCGCGACATCTTCGCCTACGCCAACGTCCCCTACCGCATCCGTGGCCACCGCAGCCTGGTGGCCGATCCGAAAGACACCGTGGTCTTCGACCATCACTTGGAGAAAACGATCAAGACCCGGGTCAAGCAGCACGGCGCCGAGGGCAAGCTCCTCCTCGATGGGCACGAGCGGGTCATCCGCGCGAATCTCGCGGAGAAACTTCTCGTCCCGCTTCTGGCTAAGTTGACCAACTTCGTGCCCGGCGCGGGCATTTGGCTCAACACCCAGCGGCCCGAATGGAATGATGCGAACAACGCGCTGGTCGGACCCGGGGCCTCCGTGGTCACGCTGGCCTACATCCGCCGCTACCTTGCCTTCCTGCAAACGTTCTTCGCCACCTCGCCGGGCGGGACGGTGCCCGTTTCCGGCGACATTGCCACCTTGCTCCGCGGCATCGCCTCGGTCCTGCAGAAGAACGGTAAAGTTTTGCGCGGCAAGGTCACGGACCGCGACCGGAGGCGCGTGGTCGACCTGCTGGGCAAAAGCGGGGAGAGCTACCGCACGAAAGTTTACGCCCGCGGACCCTCCGGGAAGAAGACGGCCCTGCCGGTCTCCGAGTTGCTCCGCTTGGTCGACACCGCGCTGGCCTGGACCGACCACACCTTGCGGCTCAACCGCCGCCCAGACGGGCTTTACCACTCCTACAATCTCATCGCCTTCGAGGGAGCGGACCGCATCGCGGTGCGTCACCTCTACGAAATGCTCGAAGGCCAGGTGGCCATCCTCAGCTCGGGTCTGCTCTCCCCGCAGGAATCTCTCGACCTGCTCCGCGCGCTACGCCGCAGCGCCATGTATCGCCGGGACCAGCACAGCTACCTGCTTTATCCGGAGCGGCAACTGCCGCGGTTCGACCAGCGCAACAACATCGCCCCGCGCGACGTGCGGGCCAGCCGCCTGCTGCGCAAACTCATCGCGGACGGCAACCGCTTGCTCGTGGAAAAAAACCCGCGCGGCGGCGTCCATTTCCGCCCCGGGATCGGCAACCAACGCCAACTCGGCGAAGTCCTCGACCAGCTGGCCACCGATCCCTCCCTGCGCGCCTTGGTCGCCGCGGAACGGGCCCGCCTGCAGCGCGTCTACGAGGATTTGTTCGACCACCATTCGTTCACCGGCCGCTCGGGCACCTTTTACGGCTACGAGGGCCTCGGCTGCATCTACTGGCACATGGTCTCGAAGCTTTTGCTCGCGGTGCAGGAGACTTTTTTCCGGGCCGAAAAGGAAAAATCGCCGGCAGCGGTGCGCCGCGGGCTGGCCGCCGCCTACTATGACATTCGCAGCGGGCTCGGCGACTCGAAGACGCCGGAGGAATACGGGGCTTTCCCCATGGACCCCTACTCGCACACCCCGGCCAAGGCCGGGGCCAAGCAGCCGGGACTGACCGGCCAGGTCAAGGAGGACATCCTTTGCCGTCTGGGCGAACTCGGCGTGTTCGTCGAGCAGGGCACCATCCGGCTCCGGCCCACCCTCCTGCGCGCGGCCGAATTCGGCGAAGCGGCCGGCAAGTTCTTCTACTACGGGGCGGACGGCCGGGGGAAAACGCTCGCTCTGCCGCCCCGCAGCCTCGCCTTCACGGTGTGCCAGACCCCGTTTGTCTACCGGTTGTCGGACCAGGATGGACTCACCATCTTCCGGGCAGACGGGGCGGCCGCCCATTCCACCGATCTGGCTTTGGATGCGGGGAGTTCCCGCGACGTGCTCCAGCGCACCGGAAAGGTCGACCAAGTGGTCGTCGATTTGGACGCCCGCCGGTTGCTCCGGAGCCGCTAACGGCCGGGTGGTTTGGCGCGCCAGGGGCCCCCTCCGACAGAGGCAAAGACCTTCTTTTGAACGACCTGCACCGCAACTAGGTCGAACGTTTAAATCAAACCAAACCATGACCTCTCACCCACCCGCCTTCTCCCGAACCAAAAACCCGAAAAATCAGCCGGCAACCCGTTTGACAACCGGCCAACCATGCATATGGTATACAGCTATGTTATACCCCCAGACTCGACCTCATCTAGCTTCCTCCCCGGCCCAAGTCGTCAAGCGGGTGGCCCTCCTCGCCTTAAGCGTCTATTTGATCGGCGCCAGTGCCAGCCACGCTCAAAGCGACCCGTTCAAGAACGCGCAGTTCACCTATATGAACATCTTTTCCAATGCGGCAGGCACGGCGGGCAACTACATCACGGGGGTGTACAATTACGGGCCGGCCGATCTGGTCGTATCGGGCAACAGTGCCGTCGGAACCCCCATGACTTTCAAGCCGAATAGCTTCATCTACACGAGCCAGACCAGCACTCCCAAGCAGTTGCGCTACTACGAGGCGCTCACGCTGAAAGAACTGACCGTAACCCCGGGCATGTCCAACGCGTCGATCGTGGTCAATGTCACTAACGTTAACCTCCCGACGAACGCCAAGTTTTTCGTCGTCTGCAAAACCCTGAACTCGAGCTACGCGCCAACTTCCGTCCAGGCAACCCGGATTACCAACACGGGGAGGATCACCAATACCTTGACCGGGTTGACCAACAAAGTGGGCAACTTCTTGCAAGTCGGGTTCACGATGGAAGGGGTCACCCAGACCAATACGAACTCAAGCCAAGTCGGATTGGACATCGTGAGCCGCACCGTCACCGGTCGCACGCCCACCTTCCCGGCGACGACCACGAGCCAACTGCTGCGCAATGGCGATTTCAATATTAGCACGAATACCAATTATTTCGTTTTCGGGGCCGCACTTCCCGACGACTATTTCTGGCAACCCTTCGAGGGTGCCTATGTGGGGGATCCGGCCAACGTGAGCACGATCGCCTCACCGACCGGTGGCAAGGTTCTCATCGTGGACGGTCAACCTTACTCCGGGACCTGGTACAACGGAAATGCCGGGACCGAGGTCAAGGCCGATGGTGGGAAGGTCTTCACCCTCTCCTTTGATGCGTTCTTTCCCGCCGATTATTCTGCGACCACCACCTCGGTTTCTTTTTGGAACGACACTTCAGCCGCCTTGCTGCTCGATGCCAACATGAACAACCAGATTGCCCCGTCATCGTTGGGAACCTGGCGCAGTTACAGCGTCCGCTACACCGCCACGGATGCCGAGTTTGCCGCCCTCGTGACGGGGAAGATGCGGCTCAAAATCCAGACCGATGGCCGGGTCGGGACAGCCCTTTTCGACAACTTTGTTCTCCGCCAGCAAACGGCCGCGGAAGTCGGCCCCCAGTTGGCGGTGAGCATTGCCGGAGCGGATTATGCGGACGGTTCAACCGGCGCCGTCTTTCCCCCGCTTATCGGCTATACGACCCCGTATGCCATTTCCCTGCGAAACGATGGATCCGAGACTTTGGTCTGCTCCTCCGTCTCGATCTCTGGAGCGTCTTTCGTTTTGAGCGGGGGCTCGAGCGCTACCCTCGAACCCGGAGAAAGCCGCAGTTTCATCGCGACGGCGACACCGACTGACAGCACTCCGCTGACCGGCACCCTCACCGTGCTGAGCAATGACAAGGAAACCGCCGACCAGACCTACGTGGTGAATTTGCAAGCCACGCCACTGACGGCGCTCGACGATTTCAACAGCGGCACCGCCGCGTCGCTCGGGTGGAAGCCCTACTATAATGAAGTTAGCACGACCTTCGACAGCAACGGATCCGTCACTGTCGATGGTGGCGCGCTCCGGCTTGACGTGGACTCGCAGCAGGGCGCGGGATCCTACCCTTGGTTCTACGCCGCCCGAAAAACTTTCGCTGCGCCGGGCGGCCTTGATCTCTCCCGCAGCTCCCTCGCGACCTCTCTGCGGGCCTTTGGGAAATTCTCAGGAGCAGCCAATAACAAGGTGCAGGTTTATCTCGAATCGCTGAACCCCTCTGGAGCAGCCACCGGCCGGGTTTCTCTCGGGACGTGGGTTGATGAGACCACCTTGGGTTCCGACCCCGGCGTCGGCAGCTACTTCGAGCCCGACGGTATCGACGATCGTGTGGCCGTTCTCCTGCCCGAGGGAGGAGGCTACACCAGCGTGCAGTCCACCCTCTCGACGGCGATCAGCCAGGGTTTCAATCCGGACGCTGTCGCCTACCGACTCGTCGTTATGATGACCGACTTCGAGTTTGACCTTGGGTCGGGCAAAATCGTGGAGTTGGACTCCATCGGCTTGAGTTTGGTGACCAAGCCTTTCGAAATGGCCAACGGGAGTTTCGAAAGCGACACCGCGGATTTCGGCACGGGCACCGCTCCGACCGGTTGGTCGCAATTTCCCGCTGATGGCGTGAACAAGAACCTCGTGGCCAACGGCACCTTGGTCTACAACGCAACGACCGGTTTGGAGGATCCCAACGTGGCCTTCCAGGCTTATGCCGGGACCAAAGCGACCAAAATTTACGGGCAAAATTACTATCTGAACGGGACCTGGGTGGGACCCTCCCAGTCCGGGGTTATTTACCAAGAATGGTCGATGGCTGGGACAGCCGGTCTGTCCAGCGGTCAAGCCATCCACGCCCGCGGCGCAGTCAAGGTCTTCGGCATCGACCCGCTGACCGGTGGCAGCACCGTCAACTTCGGCTTCCGCTACTTAAATGAGGCGAACGAGCCAGTGAGCCCCGACGAAGTCACCACCATCACCGCATCGACCGATGTCCCTGACCAATGGGTCGCCTTGGTGGCCAACGGCACCGTCCCCGCCGGCGCGACCAAAGTGCAACTCATCGCCGAGTTCGTGCAAAACAACTCGACCGACACCGGCGCAGCCTACCTTGATGATGTTTCGGTCGGTCTGGGTGTGTGCCCCTCGACCAAACAGGTCGACTCCAAAACTTACCAGCTCGTCTGGTCGGACGAATTCGACGGCTCTTCGCTCAACACCGGCAACTGGACGCCAGAAATCGGCACCGGCAACAACGGTTGGGGCAACGGCGAGGCGCAATATTACACGGACCGCCCGGAGAACCTGAGGGTGGAAGATGGCCGACTTGTCATCGAGGCAATCAAAGAGAATTACCAAGGGTCCAGCTGGACCTCAGCCCGCATCAAGACGCAGGACAAGCGCGATTTCAAATACGGCAAGTTTGAGTTCCGCGCGAAGCTCCCCTCGGGTCGCGGCCCTTGGCCCGCCGCTTGGATGCTGGGCAGCAACATCTCGACGGTCGGATGGCCGACCTGCGGTGAGATCGATGTGATGGAATGGCGGGGAACTTTCGGCGAGGCCAACACCGTCGGCCAGGCCCTCCATTGCTCGACACGCCACGGAGCCACTGGCAATCCAGTCGAACCCGAAGCCCGCACCCCGGTGAGCAACGCGTCGACTGAATTCCACACCTACGCCGTCGTCTGGAACAGAGATTCCTTCATCTTCAGCGTGGACGGCGTGGACGTGGCGACCTTGACTCCGCCGGCAGCCGACGCCGAAGCTTTCCGCAACCAATTCTTCTTGCTGCTCAACCTCGCCATGGGCGGCGCCTACAATGGCTATGAGATCGATCCGTCCCTCACCCGCGCCACCTACGAGGTGGACTACGTGCGCGTCTATCAAGATCTCGGCGGTGACGCGACATCCGACACCACACCTCCAGTCATCACCATCCAAGGCGCCAATCCTGTCTCCCTCTCGTGGGGTACCAGCTATGTTGACGGCGGAGCTACCGCCTTCGATGCCGGTGACAATGCCAGCGTGCCGGTGGTGACCGTTAATTCCGTCGACCCCTCCGTGCCGGGCGAGTACTGGGTCACTTACACCGCGCAAGACAGCACAGGCAACTCGACCAACACCAACCGTTTGGTCAACGTCATCATGGCCAACAATGGGAACAACGTGGGGGCCGATGGCCTTACCGACAGCCTTCGTTATGCCTTCGGCGCAACCGGACCCGGCTCGATCAGCCGCACCCTCCTGCCGAGCAATTCCCTCACGCCGGGAACCAACGGAACGAAAAACCTGGTCATGACCTACTTCGCGCGGACCAACGAGAATGTCAGCCTTCTTCCCTGGGCCTCGGCGAACCTGGCCTCGAGCAACGGGTGGACCACCAACGGCATTATCGTCACCGTCCTGAGTAACGTGGCAACCAATGGCACCATTCTCGAAAAACGTCAGGCCACCACCCCGGCCACCGGATCGCAAAAATTCATGCGCCTGCGCTCCATCTTCACCGAGTGACCTCGCGAAGACCGAACGGCCCGCACGCAAAATGAGTTGTGCCATCCGCTGACTGATCTAGATTACAACCAGTATGAAGATCCCCTCCAAAGCAAGCGCCGCCTTCACCCTGATCGAATTGTTGGTCGTCATCGCCATCATCGCCGTTTTGGCCTCGCTGGCTGTCCCGGCGGTCAATGGCGCCTTGAAAAGAGGGACCGGCGCAGCCTGCCTCTCGAACCTTCGTCAAATCGGCATTGCCACCATTGCTTATGCAGTGGACAACGACATGGTTCTTCCTGCGGCCGGCGGCGGGGGCAGCCCCGAATGGGCGACCAGCATCGCTTCTTACACCGGAGTGGATGCCAAGCGGAACAAAAGCATCTTTGTCTGCCCGGGATGCGAGGTTAAGGTCCAGAGCGGCACCGGCGCCGAGGTGGCCGTCACTTATGGCATGCACGGGGGCCTGATGCCAAAAGGCGGGGACCCCATGGCGTTAGACTTGGTCAAAAATGCCTCCAGCTTGATCCTCTGTGCCGATATGTGTCAAAACCCCGGCAATAAAGGGTGGTCTCCGTATTCGATCGAGAACCCCGGCGAGTTCAAAGGAGGCGGCCGCAGCGGAAGTACGTCCACATCAGACGCCGCGATCAGCACCGGTCCCGACAAGGACTCCGGGAACAATGCGTGGATGCGCTACCGCCACAGCGGAAGCGTCAATGCGGTGATGGGTGATGGTAGCGCACGGTCCTTCAAAAAGGGCACGGTCCTGAGCAGCAACGCCAGCATCGTTAAGTAGCAAAGTCTCCACGCCGGCCCGATCTCAGCCTGCGCACCCGAGCAGCTTGCGCTCGCGAATGATCTTGGCCACTTCCGGGGGAACGCATTTTTCCCAAGCTGGTTCCCCGGCGCGGATCATGGCGAGCACTTGGGGGGACTTGATGCCGAGGATTTCTTCGCGGTAGTCGGTCACGGGAACAATGAAATCGTTCTCGCGGAGATATCCGTAAAGATGGGCCAACTGGGGCTCGACCCGAAAGTTGTCCGCCGTGATGATTTTCCCATCGCTGGCGCGACGGGGAAAGGCGTAGAGGCGGACGTTCTTTTTGAAAAGCCGCCCGAGCCCCTCAAGAATACCGCCCTCCAGGTCGGTGTAGTATTTCTCGCGGAAAATCTCCTCCAGCGCGGGCACCCCGAGTGCGAGGCCGATCGCCTGGTCGGTATAACGTGCAAGGTAATCGACCAGACGGAAATATTCGCCGAAGCTGGAAACCAGCACAGTCTGACCGAGGGCTCCCAAGATGTCGGTGCGGTCGAGGAAGTCTTGCGGGTCGAGTTGACCGGTGCTCGTCAGGTTTTCCATCGTGATCTCGGCCAAAGTGAGGACTCCGCGCGGCGCCTCCTTTTCGCGCGGGGCAAAGGCGTCATAAGCGCAGCGCAGCATCTCGTGGGTGACATGCGTGACGGGACGAAAACTGCCGCGCTCGACCAGCACCGCACGCTTGTAGAGTTCCTCGGACGGTTGCACGACTTCGCCGTCCGCGCGGAACATGGCAGCCCGACCCAACCCCTGGGCGACCAACTGGAGGCTCATCAAACGGTTGTCGACCGTGGAAAAATCCGGGCCGTCGAAGCGGATCATGTCCACCTCGATGCGTTTCGCGGTGAGGTCGTCGAGCAGGCTGCCGATCAGCTTTTCCGGCTTCCCATGGAAGCGGAAGGCCCCGTAGATCAGATTGACCCCCATAATTCCGATTGCTTCCTGCTGCGCGGTATTCTCCGCGTCGAGCATGCGGATGTGGATGATGATCTCGTTGACCCCCCCGCGGGGGACCGTCTGGAAGCGGATACCCATCCAGCCGTGCGATTCGTGGTCCCCGTGGAAGCTGCGCGTCGCCACGGTGTCGGCAAAAACGAAAAATGTCTTTTCCGCGCCCATCTTTGTCTCAAGGCGCTCATCCAGCAGGGAGTATTCGTGCCGGAGCATGCCGCTGAGGCGCTCGCGGCTGACGTAGCGCTGCACGGGCCCGTAAATGGCGTCGCTGAAAGTCATGTCGTAGGCCGACATCGTTTTGGCCACCGTGCCGGCCGCCGCCCCGACGTGAAAAAACCGCCGCGCCACCTCTTGTCCCGCCCCGATCTCGGCCAAGGTACCGTAGACACTGCCGTCGAGATTGAGGTCCAGCGCTTTGCGGTTGGCCGAAAGATGGTAATCGTTGGCGGGCATGAAAGCCGCGAATTCTGTGCACCACAGGGCCACACGGCAACGGTAAAGGGGCGACCTTGCTCCTCTCGGTGCTTGCCAGCAGCCCGCGGCACCTTGAAATTGTCCCAGGCTCCAATGTCCTGCGCGCCACTCCTCCGCCCTGCCGTGATGGTCGCGGCCGTCCGCCAGAACCCCGTCTTGCAGCGGGCCATCGAACAGGCCAAATATTCCATTCCCATGCCCCTTGACTCCCGCCTGCGCTTCATCTGGGACGGTAGGCGCGAGCCATACCGCCGGGTCTTCACGAGCAACCTTTTGCCGGACGAAGCTGCGCTCCTCATGCCGCGCGAGGCCGAGCGGCGGATCACCGAGGGCCAGCGGTGAAAAAAGATGACCAACTGGCCGAAGCGGTGGCCTTGGCCGCCGCGGGCGGATGGGATCCCACCGCGCGCCGCCGCGCGTTCCTCGGCCTCTGTTTGCTTCCGGCCCTGATCCTGCTCGCCTTCGTGCTGGTCTACCCTTTGTTCTACAACGTCATGCTTTCGCTCTCCGACGCGAGCATCTACCGCATCCGTGACTGGCAGATCACCGGGATCCAACAATACCTCAACGTCTTTCGAGACCAGCAGTTCTGGATCATTTTCAGCAAAACCGTGGTCTGGACGGCAGTGAGCACCCTCCTTCAGGTCGCCATCGGCGTCGCGCTTGCCATCGTCTTGAACCAGGACTTTATTCGCGGTGGCCCGGCCTGGCGCTTCCTTCTTCTTCTCCCTTGGGCCATGCCGCAATACATCACCGCGCTGACTTGGCGCGGGATGTTCCACGGGGAGAATGGTGCGGTGAACCAATTTCTGGCCAACACCTTCGGCCTCCCGCCGGTCGAGTGGCTCACCTCCCCGGTCGAGGCCTTCACCGCGGCCATCTTGGTCAATGTGTGGATGGGTTTTCCTTTCATGATGATCGTGGCGCTGGTCGGCCTGCGCAGCATTCCCCCGGGCCTTTACGAGGCCGCCATGCTCGACGGGGCGTCGGCTTGGACCCAGTTCGTTCGCCTCACCGGACCAATGCTGCGACCGGTCATGCTCCCGGCCACCACCCTCGGCATCATCTGGAATTTCAACAACCTCAATGTCAAGATCGGAAGAGCGTCGTGTAGGGAAAGAGTGTACGTCCTGGTGTAG